>JBFMBP010000017.1 GCA_040755155.1 Candidatus Omnitrophota bacterium
GAATTCCTCCAGGGGGTTCCCAACTATCTTCGGATAGACAACCTGAAGACGGGGGTGGTTTCAGGGGCGGGAGCCTGGGCGACCTTGAACAAAGGTTATGCGTCCTACGCCCAGCAAGTGGGATTTGTGATCAATCCTTGCCGCGTACGAATGGCGTCGGATAAAGGGAAAGTCGAACGGCGGGGACGCGACATCAAATCGTTGATGGTCCATTCCCAGGAGAGGCTCGCGAGTTTGGAGGTTTTGCAACAAACGACGAACGAAAGGATTTGGAGTCGAGCCCAAAGGCTGACCTGCCCCGTGACAGGAAAAAGCGTCTATGAAACCTGGGGGCAAGAACAACCCAACCTGAATCCCTTGCCGCCGACGCTCCCTTTGCCGTTTGATGTCCAAGTCCATCGAGAGGTCAGTCAAGATTGCCTGGTGAGTTTTGAGGGACGCCAGTATCACGTCCCGTTTTCGTATGTGGGGAGGATGGTCGAGGTGCGAGGCGGTCCTGGCCGAGTGGAAATTTACAGTACCACTCGGTTACTGGCGACCTATCCTCGTGGAACCGAGTGTCGTCTTCTGATCGACCAGAACCTCTACGAAGGAAAGAGCGCCGATCGCGTCATGGCCCCAACCCCTTTAGGCCAAATCGCCCAGGAAATCGTTATGGAGAAAAGTTGGGAAGTTCCAAGCCGCCCCCTGAATCAATACGAGACGGTCGTTCGGAGGCTCTCCTTATGAACCTCCAAACGTCGGAACTGGAAAAAAGCCGAAATCTTCTTGTCGAACTGGGGCTGGAATATGCGGCGGAAGCGTTGCTGGAATTACTGGAGCGCGCCGTACGCGAGAACCTGTCCCTCGTGAAATTTCTCGAATTGGTTACGGGGAAAGAAGTAGAGCTTCGTGAGGATCGCCGAGTGAAATCTCTGCTGAATTCCTCGGGATTGCCTATGGGAAAAACATTAAACCATTTTGATTTTCCTTTTCAACGCGGGGTGGAAAAAGCCAAAATCGACTTGTTGGCGACGTGTGAGTTTGTGAAACGGAAGGAAAACGTTTTGCTGCTTGGCCCCCCCGGGGTTGGGAAGTCGCACTTAGCCGCCGGGTTGGGGGTCAAAGCGGCGGAGAACGGTTTCGCCGTTGTTTTTATGAACGCGGATGATTTAATCGACATGCTTCAGAAGGATGAAGCCGTTGACCATCGAAAAATCCGGAGACGACGGTATATGAACGCTTCTCTTCTGATCATTGACGAATTGGGATTCCAGGCGCTGGATCGCCATAACGCGCATTTATTTTTCAAAGTCATCAGTCAACGCTACGAACGGGGAAGTATCATCATCACCTCCAACAAAGGCATTCGGGAATGGCCGGATATCCTGGCCGGAGATGAAGTGCTGGCCACCGCCATCCTCGATCGATTGTTGCATCATTGTCACGTGATTCAAATCGATGGACGAAGCTACCGCTTAAAACATATCGAGTTGGGTCTCCATGAAGGCGGCGAAAAATCATGACGTGGTTTATGAGTTTTTTAAGGCATAGGCGAATGCTCGGAATAGTCATGAAATTATATAGTGAGGGGACGGGAATCGTCCCATCCCCTCAGCGACTTTTCGTCGCAAACGCGCCAGGCTATCCCTTAATCGGTTGCTCTCCAGCAGAGCCGACCTCCGTTTCGCCTGGTGATTTACACTATCGAATTGTTTGCTGAAAACTTGAGCCATTATGACCGGAAAAGAAATCTTTTTATGCGTTCAACTTATTCGTAGGTGCGGGAAACTAGGTGTCCCTAGACACCGTCTAGGTCGTAGTGAAATTTCTGAGCGTGGGCGTCTCGGTATTTGCGGATTTCTTCTACAATTTCGTCTTTCATGGTTCGTTTCTTGACTTTATGAAGATCTTGCGTTTCCCTTCGATGATTGTCTTCAACTCTTCGATAGTTCGCGTCTTATCCCTATGAAGCATGGCATGGCAGTTAGGACAAACCGGTCTCAAATCCTTTTCTGGATTCACTTCTTTATCATTGCCAATTTGCGATAAAGGTTCCAGGTGATGGACATGAATGTAGTTAGTTCCCAGCTCGCCATAGATTTCTTGGAAATTGAATCCGCAAACTGAACAATTATACCCATATTTGGCGATGCATCTTGAACGAGCCTGCGGATTGCGCTCGTAAGCGTTTACGATAATCTGTTTTGTTGCTCCTTCTGGGAAGGTTTTTGACGCATCCAATTCTTCAGCAAGAACAAAATCAGAAACGTTGCTAAATCGACCTGTAAATTCAGCCCAATCGATCTCCAATTGTTTTGCCACATCATCGGGTATGGTCAAGCCAGACGCCTGTGGATGCCAATTCATCTTGTCATAAATCTCTTTATTCAACTTGTTGAATGAAAAAATTGATTTCGCTGGATCAAGAAGATTATCAAAATGAACATCAATGTAAGATGCCTCGGCATCCAGGTTCCAATGTTTATCGTTATATACATCTCGTGTCGCCCATCCAGACGCCATAATGCCTCGTGGTTCTTTGCCTAACTTAATCAAAAATACTCGATCTCCTTTAACAATTTTCTTTGTATTTCCACAGCTCCACCTACCCGAATAGAAACCTTGATTAAGGATATCTTGCAAGTTATCCCAATTAAAACGTTTTGGATTCCATGTCAATAGATAGGTTGGCATTTGCCATATACATCCTTTTCAATGGCAATCGAATGCAATTGATAAGAAAAAGGATGGGTCAAACAACGCGACCCATCCTACGTTTCTATTCTACAATACTTCTGAACCAGTTAAGAGACTCTTCCAAAACGCAACCTTCGCATTCCAGGCTGAAGACGCCTTCGTAGTGGTTTTGGCGCAGGATTTCTACGCATTTTTTGATGTTGTCCGCGTTGACGCCGGAGCCGATGGCGCAGTGGCTCATAGCGATTCCCGTCAGTTCGCCGCGCGCCGCTTTGGCCAGCGATTCGCTGACGTCTTTGACGTGCACGTGGCTGATGCGGTCTTTGAATTGCTCGACGAAAGCGACGGGGTCTTGTCCGGCGATGAAGACGTTGCCGGTGTCCATATTCATGCGCAAATAGGGGCTGTCGTAAAAGTTCAGAATTTGCCCCATAAATTCGGGATTGGTGGTGAAGTAACCGTGGGGTTCGACGTTGATGACGATCTTGTGCGCTTCGGCGACTTTCAAAATTTCGCCAAGAGCCATTTTCATGATGCGCAGCCCGTCCTGATCGGTCATGCCTTCGGGCTTGGTTTTATCGTCGGTAGTGTCGATACGCGGGCAGCCCGCGAGGTTCGCCCAGCGTATAGCCTGTTGCACGTAACTGACGCCGACGGTCAGGCCGTCCATGCGGCTGAGGGGATAGGCGGCGTCCAACTGGCTGAAGCGTATGCCGTAGCCGTCCATCGTTTTACGCATGAGAATGGGGTCTTCGAGCAGGGAAATATGAGGGTAATAGCCCAGCGATTGAATATAGGCGGAGCCGTCGATAACGCCGCATTCGATGAAACTCAGGCCGTGATCCTTCGCCCATTGCATGCATTGCTTGAAGGGATAGTTGCTGCTGTTGAAAGCGTCCGTATGAAATCCGATTCCTGGCATTGTTTTTTCCTCCCGAAATTGGAATGTGTTTTATTATTTGAGCCTCTAGCTAAACTCCATTATTCCTCCCCCAAGCCTGGGGGATGAAAGGAGGGGGTTGTCTTAAGTCCATAAAACTCAACCCCCCTCTAACTCAATGTCGTTAAGTTAAGGATAGACTAATTCCTTAATCGAAAATATCAACAAATCTAATAGCATGAATTTGTTGAATTTAAAATCCCTCACCCTAACCCTCTCCCAGAGGGCGAGGGAATGGAATTTCGTCACGTTATGTCTTAACTTAATGACATTGCCCTCTAACTCCCCCCAATCTTGGGGGGAGAATTTAAAGATGGATTTTATCAATTTTTCTTGAGCCTCATTTTACGATAATTTAAGTCCTGCATCCAACTTTTTGTTTTCCTTCAAAATTTCCTCCCATGTAACGGCGCGGTTTTCGTAGGCCGCCGTCCGGCCGAGAATGGAGGACATGGCGCCGTCAGCGGCGAAATCGGCGTGGTTCATGAATTGGCCGCTGCGGATCGCTTTTACGAAGTCGCGGCAATTGTTTTCGACGCCGATATCCCAAGTGTTATCATGCTCCGTTCCTTTCCAGGCATTGTCGCCGGTAATCATAATCGGCCCAACGCCCCAATCGAGAGCGCGGTAGTGAGCGTCGGCGGTACCCTTCTTGCCGTAGAGCCGGGCGCCGAGGTCTTCGTAACCGCGCATGAATTGGGCGACATTAAGGTCGATGACGGGGCCGTCGCTGTACCAATACGTTACGATGAAATGATCCCAATTGTTGCCGGCGTTGAGCCGCGCCTTCAAGCCGCCGGTTCCATAGGCTTTCGTCGGATGGCCGCCAACGAACCAGTTGGCGATGTCCACGGCGTGGACGGCCTGCTCGACGATCACGTCGCCGGAAAGGATGTTGTTCGTTCCCCAATTGCGAAGGCGGGCGGCGGATTCCGTCATGCCGGTTGTATCCGCCAAGCCGCCGCAAGGGAATTGGTTGAAGGCCTGGCCGCAGACGATTTCGCCGATGGCGCCTTCGCGCACGCGCTTGACGCATTCGATGAAGAAGGGACTGTTGCGCGATTGATAGTCCACGAGAAACGCGACTTTCTCTTGCGCCTGGCGTCCGGATTCCTTGATGCTTTGGCAGCCGGGAACGTCGATAGCGACGGGCTTGGCCAGCCAGACGTGCTTTCCCGCCGCTACGGCTTCCGCTGCGTGTTGGGGATGAAAATAGGGCGGAGTTGTAATGATTACAGCGTCTATGTTGGAGGAGAGTATCTTGCGATAGCCAAACTCGCCCGTATAGCTGCGCGATTCTTCGATATCGAAGAGATTTTGCAGCCGCTCCAAGCGGTCTTGGAAATAATCGTGCGCCGCGACCAGTTTTACGTCGTCATTCACGGTGTCGAGAAACTTCTTACCGACGAAAAAGCCGCGCCCGCCGCTGCCAATGATTCCAATTTCAATCTTCGAGTTCGCTGCGGCCCCGAACGCCGATTGCGGTTTCACAAGGATTACGCTAGCCGCGCTGGCGGCAGTTGTCTTTAAAAATGTGCGCCGGTTATTATTGGATTTACCTTGAGGATTCATGGTTCGCTCCTGAAAGAATTCGTTTTTTATGAGCGCATTCTCTCATGATTATTCCAAAATGGGAATCGGAAAACAATGATGAGTGATGAATGATGAATGATGAAAGGGTGGCTGCGCTTTACTTTGCGCCTACTATGCGAAGCTGCATCATTTATGAATCACGGATTCCACGGATGATTTGGATTCCACGGAAAAATCTTTTTTCTTCTCCTTAATGAAATCTTTTTTTTGCCTTTTTTCGTGTTTTTCTTATTCCTTCGCGTCTTCGTGATTCAATACTATTGGACAAAGATCGTTCTATTTGGGGAATAAACTAAGAATTGCTTATAAATAATCGAGAAACTTTACGTTGGCGGCGGGAAAGGCGTAGCGGCGCAGTTGCGAACGAGGAATCCACTTGATTTCGCTGTGATAGATCGCATGGGGCTTTTCTTCCATTGGTTCGCATAAATACAAATGAATCGTAACGGCGAGGTGGGAATAGACGTGATCCACGGAAGCGATCAAACGGCCCACGCGGACGCATATTCCCAACTCTTCCTGGATTTCGCGGCGCAAGGCTGCTTCCTGCGTTTCGTCTCCTTCCACTTTGCCGCCGGGAAATTCCCATAAACCTTCCAGCATTCCTCCCGGCGGACGCTTACCAAGAAGATAGCGCCCGTTCTTGAGAATGGCGGCGGCGACGACGACTCGATGGGGAACCGGCTTTTTGGATTTGCGGACGGGGATGTTTTTTTGAAATCCTTGGCTGGCGGCGGCGCAGTATTTTCGAATGGGACATTCGCAGCATAAGGGCTGTTTGGGAGTACAAAGTTGCGCGCCCAATTCCATAATCGCCTGGTTGAAGGCGCCAGGTTCTTTCGCTGGCAATAACGACTTTGCTAAGGCGCGCAGACGCTGCGCTGTTGCGGATTCGTCAATGCAGCCCTGTTCGCCGCCGAGCCTCGCCAGGACGCGCTTGGCGTTGCCGTCCAAGGCGGGAGCGCGGACGCCGAAGGCGATGCTGGCGACGGCGCCCGCCGTATAATCGCCGACGCCGGGAAGGCGCTTCCATTCCTCCAGCGTTTGGGGAAAGACGCCATCATATTCATTGGCGATGATCTTGGCGGCTTTATGCAGATGAAGCGCCCGCCGGTAATAGCCCATTCCTTCCCATAGTTTGAGAAGATCGTCCTGTTTTGCCTGGGCGAGCGCGGCGATATTCGGAAAACGATCGAGAAAACGCAAGTAGTAGGGAATAACCGTTTCCACGCGCGTCTGTTGCAGCATGATCTCGGAAATCCATATCGCGTAGGGATCGCGCGTTCGCCGCCAAGGGAGGTCGCGTGCGGTTCGCTTGAACCACGCCAATAACGAACGGCGGAGGCCGGTTATTATTTTTTTTTCGAACATAAAATCTCTTTTCGGCTGCCGGGGCGCCAATTTGCGAATGTTTTTATATAACTCGCGTTACGCGCAAAGGGAAATTAAAGGATTCGCTTACTCTCGTCGATTGAATCGCGAAAACACGATAGGAAAAAGAAAAACACGAAAAACATTTGGAGCAAAGAATCGCGCTGTGCGAAAGATTTTCCCGAGAAATCCAAAAGAATCCGCGACATTCGCGATTCGAATATTTCGTGGAATTCGAGTTATTTCGTGTTTTCGTGATTCAAAAACGCTATAAATAAAATCTATTCATTGTTGGGATGGGTATTTCATCGTGCAGGTGGGACGCCTGCGCTCCCAGGCTGCGTAGAATGAGTTATATAATACGAATCGGTTCGTTTTCGTAAAGAACCGCCAAAAGGAATGCAACCGGCGGGATGGCGGCTATGTCCGATCTATTGTTTAAAATCTGTTTCGTTTCACCCACCGTCTATCCTTTATTCAATTCTCAGGAACGGGCTTGTTACGGCGAAGCGGAGATTCAAATTTACGAACTGGCTTCTTATCTTGGCAAAGAGCCGGGCATGGAGATCAGCGTCGTAACCGGCGATTACGGTCAGGATGATATTGAATTTTATTCCGGCGTTTTGGTTTATAAATACAAACCCGCCGCCCGCTCCGGTTGGCTGCGGCGCTTCTTGCCTGGACGCTCGTCCTTGCATGAATTACTCAAAAAAATCGATGCGAGCATCTATATCATGGCGGGCGCCAGCGGATTGTCGGGAGAGGCGGCCGATTTTTGCGTGAAGAATCGGCGAGGATTTTTGTTTCGCATAACGCACCAAAGAGACTGCGATGGAACCTTTACGCGAGGCGCAGGGGAAGAGGGTGAAAAATATTTGCAAGCGCTGCGCCAAACCTATTGCGTCGTCTGCCAGACGCAGGAGCAGCAAGCGTTGCTGCGGCGCCGGGAAACGGTGAAGACGATCGTCATTCCCAACGGCGTAGCGCCGCGTCCATTAACGGAAGGAGCGCGGAATGAAGTCGTATGGTTCGGCGAAACGGTTAACTGGAAGCAGCCGGAATTATTCTTCCGCCTGGCGCTCAGCGTCCCAGAGCAACGCTTCACGTTTTACGCCACGCCCGACGATCCCGAATATTTCGAACGCCTGGTAGCCAAAACCAGGGATATTCCCAACTTGGGCGTACAAAATTCCATGCCCTATCTCGAGGTCATCGCCCTTTTGGATAAGGCGAAACTTTTTGTCAATACGTCGCGTTTCGAAGGTTTTCCCTATTTGTTCAGTCAGGCGTTCGCTGCGGGAGTTCCCGTTGTGAGTCTCAACGCCGATCCGGACGGCGTTATCGAAAAAAAACAATTGGGAGTCTTCGCGCACGGCTCGGAAGTGCGAATGGTTCAGGGCGTGCGCGATTTGATCGCCTACGAAAAGCAATGGAAGCGCCTCAGCGATAACGCCGTCCGCTTCGCCAATGAGGAGCAGAATATCCATGCCATCGCGGGGGAATACAGCCAGATTTTTTTGAAATGCGCGGGAGCGCTTGGCGGAAAGAAGAAAAAGACCGCGCGGCGATAATTTGCCGCGCGGCCATGAAAATCCAATTATTCGAGAAAATGAAAAATCTACGCTTTCATTTTTCTTCTCTCTCGGATAACTCCTTCAATGCCCGCATATCGGCGGGGGAACGGGATTGGAGATCGATATCCGTCCATAACGTACCCGGCCCCGTCTCGCGGATGATGATGCTCAACGAGGGATCGAGCGCTTTCGACAATCCAAAAATCCGATAGGCTTCCGCATCGCCGCCAAAGGCTTTGACGCCAAGTTTTTGGCCGTCGGCCTTCGCCGTTTCTATATAACGCACGGAATCGGCCTCTGCCGTACCAAGGACGACTTTTTGTTCGCCTAGAATGGCGGCGGTTTGTTTGCGTAGTTCCGAAACGCGCAGGGCGGTTTCCGCTTCGATCTGGCGGCCTTGATATTCCGTAGAAGCGTCGATGACGCTGGCCTGCGCCGCATATTCCGCGCCGGTCTGTTGGGTGGCCTGGTCGATCATTTGGGAGGAGATGTTCAGTTGAGTTTCCGTTTCGGAGGTTTCGCGCTGTTGTTCGATAGTCTCTTTGCGCAAGTCGGCCAGTTTCGCTTTGCGGATAGGGTCTTTAAGCCGGTCTTCCGTGTCGATGCGCCGCACGTAGGAGAAGACCAGATGAACGCCGTTGGGATCGCATACAGTTTGCAAACTGTCGGTAAATCGTTTTTGGAAAATCTCGCGCTGCGTGCCGGTAATCATTTCGCGGCCTTGGAATTTTTGGCCTTCTTCTTTAATTTTCGTCAGGATTTGGGGAATGACGATTTTATTTTCGATGCTTATCGCTTCTTGGCCGGGGACGACTCCGCCGTATCGCCGCACTACTTTCGGGGAGTCTTCCGGTTTGTAGAGTAGCAGAACGCTGACCGTCGTCGTGAATTTGAATCCGTCGAGGGAATTGAATTCCACCGGCTCGTCGACGTGAACGTCGGCTTCCCCCGCGCTGATGGGGCCGACCATGATCTGGCGGTATCCTACTTCCATAATTTCGACCTGAAATTCGCGCGGATTGATGTAATAGCGTCCCGGCGGCAGCGTCGCCGCTCTCACGCCGCGTTCGCCTTCGTTGGAAAGCCGATCGCTGGGCGGCAAGACGCCTTCCTGAGCCGTGAGTACGCCGACGTAGCCCGGTTCGATGACCGTTTCGACGATGATGTCGATGTCATAGCCGCGCGGATTGAGCAGATGCCATCCCGGCCCCAGCACTTGCCGCCAGGTCCCTTTTTCGTCTGCGTTGGCCAAGATGCGGTCGGGAGGAAGGGGCTTGCCGCCGCGCGAGGTGACGACTCCGATTTTTCCGACGGGAATCTGGGGAATCGCATAGGTTTCGAAAGAGTAAAAAATCATTCCGGCGTAAGGATAAAGATAATGGCGTCCCGGACCAAGCGGTTCTTCCCATATGCCTCGCCAGCCGCGCGGAACCAAAACTTGCTCTCCTTCTACGCCGGGAGGCGGCGAGCCGGTTTTTTGGATGACGATCACCATTTTTCCCGGCGGAACATCGATGCGGCAGAAGAAGAAACTATACGTGGAAAAGAGCGTAATGAGGAAAACGAGAACGATCGCTGCGAGAAAGCCCCATTTAATATAGTTTTTATTAATTTCCTTCATGGCTTCACCTCCTCGCCCAGCAGCGTTTTTCGCCATAAGGCGTCCGTTCCCGCGAAAATGTCCTCGATCCGGGGAGCGAGAGATTGGGTGAGAGAATAGTTGGCATACGCTTTAGCGGCCTCTTTACCCTCGCCGAAGGCGGCGACGGCCGCCGCCTGGGCGTTGGCTTCCGCCGTATATTTCAGCAGCAGGGCGTCCGCTTCCGCCCGCGCCAGGGTTCTGGAAGCGGAGGCGATGTTCTTGGCCGCCTCCAATTCCATCTTGGCGGCGTCGAACTCTTTCTGCGCTTGCAGCACGGCGACGTCCAGCGCCCTTTGCCGATCCAAAAGCGTTTTCAACATTTCCGTCTTCTTATCCACGATGTCTTTCTCTTTTACCGCTTTGGTTTTTTGCGTTTGCAATTTCATTTGTTCGGCGTTCTGCATGATTTCCTGCAAAAATTGCTGCTTCTGCTGCACGGCGATTTCCCGGTCTTTCAGGATGGTCAAAACTTCGTCCGGCGGCAGAATCGTTCGGATTCCCGTTTCCTTCACTTCCACGCTGACGGATTGCACCGATCCGGCGATCTCCGTCTGAAAATCGCGTCCGAACTTTTGCCGCGTTTCGCCGGAGATGAACGTCGTCGCTTCCTGGCTCGATCCGATGAGGCGGGAATAGTTCAATACGGAAGGAAAGATCACCTTGTTCTCCACTTCGCTTTCCTGGCCGAATTTGACGAAGACGATCGGCGCGTTATCTTCGGGGATGCGCCATTCGACGCTGCAATTTAGCGTGATGGGGAAGCCGTCGAACGAGGGAAACGCCACGTCGGAAATATCCGTGCGCCGGGATTGGATATTGACCAAATCGACGCGCGTGACGTAGGGATTGAGAAAATACGTACCTGGCGTGAGGTGTTGCTTCTGCACGCCGCGTTCGCCTTCCTCCGAAAGGAATTGATTGGGCGCGGCGGGCAGCGGCCCTGCCAGGCTCGTTACTACGCCGACGGAACCGGGGGGAACGCGTATCGCTTCCGTAATGACGACGTCATAAGCGTAGGCGTTGCTGTATTCCGGGTAGAAGCCGGGTTTGAGGGCGATGTCCATAACGCCTTTTTCGCCTTCTCCCGCGATGATTTTGCCCGCGGGCAAGTCGCGCCCGAATTTCCTCGCAACGCAGCCCACATGATTTTCCGGCACTTTCACGACGTCGACGATCTCGACGCGGGTGAAGATGGGATTGACGAAATGCAAGCCCTCGCGCCAAACTTCCAATTGAATTCCCATCTGTCCCGGCTTCACGGCGATGAAGCCGTTTTCCGGCGGGACGGATTCTCCGCGATACTCCATGACGATGGCGGCTTGGTTGGGGCCGACGTTTACGAGCAGCGAGAAATACAAAATCATGCCGGTAACGGCCGTCAGCGCCAAAATAGCGAACAACGTGGATAGCGAACCTTTGTAAAATTGAAGGGTTGGCATTTTTCTTGGCAAATCCATAATCGCCTTCCTTTCCTTATTCGTTTAATAGCTTCACTATGTATAATACGCTTCAAGAAAAACCCTGTTGCAGGGATAACCGTAAGAACAGAGTAACGCCGTTAGCGAATCCATATAATGGCAAAAGAAAAAATATTTGGATTTCCCGTTCGGAACCATGAAATCGAAACGACGAATCATATTGATTGCGGGTACGATCGCATTAGTCGGGGCGCTATTGCTTTGCGTGGATTATTCCACCGCGGTCGATGCGTTGAAACGAGCGGAATGGGGGTATATTCTCGCCGCCGCCGGCCTGACGTTGTTGTTTCCCCTTCTTTGCGCCATCCGATGGCATCTCATCGTTTTGCAACTCGGCTGCCGATTGGGCGTTTGGGAAAGTTACAAGATCGTGATGGCGGCATGGCCTCTGGGAACGATCACTCCGGCGAAATCGGGGGATCTCGTTAAAGTATTATTTTTAAAGAATGTTCTTCCCTATTCGAAAACGACGGGCGTAATTCTGGCGGAACGGATGATGGACGTCGTCGTTCTTTGCGTTTATTCCCTCGCGGGCGGATGGATTTACGGCTTCACGACGGCGTTTTATTTTTGCGGCGCTATCCTCGCGGGAGTGATCGTTTTCTTTCTGCTATCCGCCTCCTCCCTCGTGCAATGGGTTCCGGAACGCTGGCGGGAGTTGGTCGAGAATCTCCTTGAAGCCAGCAAAAGAATCTGTCTGAACAGACGGTCTTTTCTAACCATCTTATCGGTCACTTTTCTAAATTGGATGCTTTCCTTCGTTCAGACCTGGATTTGTTATTGCGCGTTTCATGCGGAAGTTCCCTTCGTCTACGTTATCGCCGCTCTGCCCATCGCCATTTTTATCGGTCTGGCGCCGGTGACGCTTTCCGGCGCGGGGACGCGGGACGGAGCTATCATTTACTTATTTCAACATTACGCCTCCTACGAAATTAGTTTGTCGGTTGGGATTTTGTACTCCATCTTCGGCTATTGGTTGTTATCGCTCTTGGGCGTACCTTTTATGAAAGCCGCCTTTCAAGATTCGATCGGAGGCATCCATGGAAAAGACCTTCGCCGTTATCTGCATCCGCAGAACCTTCAAGAATCCGAAGAAGAATAACCATCCCATTCGTCTTGTAGGGAATATGGATAATCTCTTGCCCAAAATGGAAGTCTTGTTATAATCGTTAGTTCATCATGTAACCAACGTTCATCTTGTTTATATAGAATGGGACGCGTAATTTTCCATAAAGAACGCAGAACCCTAAATATTGATTTCGATTGGAATTCTATTTCGCAGCCGGATAAATCGTTCGGCGGTTAATAAATCGAATCGATCTCTCTGAAATCATAATTGATTGTTTCTTTTTACTGGAAATCCCAAAACCGCGATGCGGCGATAGTTATTTATCTATCCATCGGGGTTTATGGAATTTCCCATAAAAATTATTCGCATGGGCAATAAATAGTGGCAGGAGAATAGGAGAAAAATATGGCGAAGACAAACAACCAAAAGTTGCTTGCTTGGGTGGCTGAAGTCGAAACCATGTGCAAACCGGATTCCGTCGTTTGGTGCGACGGCAGTAAAGAGGAATACGACCGGTTGATGAAACGGATGGTGGAAGCCGGTCAAGCCATTAAGCTGAACGAGAAGATGCGCCCCAACAGTTTTCTCTTCCGCTCCGATCCTTCCGACGTCGCCCGCGTCGAAGATCGCACCTATATCGCCTCAACGAAAAAAGAAGACGCCGGTCCTACAAACAATTGGATCGATCCCAACGAATTGAAACGGATCATGCGAAAATTATACGACGGCTGCATGAAAGGCCGTACGATGTATGTGGTTCCCTTCAGCATGGGACCCATCGGTTCGCCCATATCCAAAATAGGCGTCGAAATCACCGATAGCGCCTATGTCGTCGTCAACAAGCACATTACAACCCGCGTAGGAGATAAAGTGTTGGAGGTTTTAGGCGAGGAAGACGAATTCATTCCCTGCCTGCATTCCATCGGCGCTCCTTTGAAAAAAGGCGAGAAAGACGGTTCCTGGCCTTGCGCCCCCATCGAACAGAAATATATTTCGCACTTTCCCGACGAAAATTTGATTTGGAGTTACGGTTCCGGCTACGGCGGCAACGCATTATTGGGGAAAAAATGCCTGGCTCTCCGCATCGCTTCCACTATGGCGCGCCGAGAAGGTTGGATGGCGGAACACATGCTGATTCTACGGTTTACCAATCCTGAAGGAAAACGCTTCCATATCGCCGCCGCATTTCCTTCCGCCTGCGGCAAGACCAACCTCGCCATGTTGCAGCCCACGGTTCCCGGCTGGAAGTGCGAGTGCATCGGCGACGATATCGCTTGGATGAAGATCGCCCCCAGCGGCCGCTTGCATGGAATCAATCCCGAAGCGGGCTTCTTCGGCGTGGCGCCGGGAACCAGTTATAAAACCAATCCCATGGCTATGGAATCCCTCAAAGAAAACTGCATCTACACCAATTGCGTATTGACGGATGACGGAGACGTATGGTGGGAAGAGATGGGCGTGGATTGCCATCATGGAATCGATTGGAAAGGCCGCAAGTGGACGCCCGAATCCGGCGAAAAAGGAGCCCATCCCAACGCCCGTTTCACGGCTCCGGCCAGCCAATGCCCGGCGATTTGCCCGGATTGGGAAGACCCGGCGGGCGTGCCGATCGATATTTTCATCTTCGGTGGACGCCGCAGCCGCGTTGC
This sequence comes from Candidatus Omnitrophota bacterium, assembly GCA_040755155.1. NCBI lineage: Bacteria > Pseudomonadati > Candidatus Omnitrophota > Candidatus Omnitrophota bacterium. Next base: position 13,996 of record JBFMBP010000017.1, read on the forward strand.
GCCTTTGGTTCTCGAATCGTTCGATTGGGATCACGGCGTTTATTTAGGCGCTAGTTTATCCTCCGAACCGACGGCCGCCGCTATCGACGTGAAAGCCAAACTGCGCCGAGATCCGTTCGCGATGTTGCCTTTCTGCGGCTATCACATGGGCGATTATTGGCGGCATTGGTTCGATATGGGCGATCGGCTGGGCAAAAGTGCGCCCAAAATATTCTACGTCAACTGGTTCCGTAAAGCGGGCGACGGCCATTGGCTTTGGCCGGGATTCGGCGATAACAGCCGCGTCCTGAAGTGGATGTGCGAGCGCGTGGAAGGCAAAGCCAAAACCGTCGAAACGCCCATTGGCTTTATGCCTGCGGAAGATGCGCTCGATTTGAACGGTCTGGATATTCCCGCGGAAGATATCCGGGAACTGTTGTGCGTAGATAAGGATGCTTGGAGATCGGAAATCCCCGATTTCGAGAAGTATTTAATCCAATTCGGCGATAGGCTGCCCGAACGCATGAAGATTCAGTTGGAAAAGGCGAAAAAGCGTTTAGCTTAGTTCGCCGGGTCGAAGGACGATTGCCGCGCTTTCGCAACAAGAGAAGTAGGATGAAGCGGGGTATTCGATCCATTATGATCTGAAAAATCATGTCCGAAAAAATTCTCACCCGCCGCCATTTTCTCCAGACTGCCGTCCTAGCCGCGCCCGCTCTCAGCCTGTCCGCTGAAGAAACTCGAACCATCGATCGCCCCAACATTATCCTGATTATGGCGGACGACTTGGGCTACGGCGACCTTGGCTGCTACGGTTGCGAGGATATCCAAACGCCATACATTGACGGCTTGGCGCGGGAAGGAGTGCGCATGACGGATTATTACGCCTCCGCTCCCGTCTGCACGCCGACGCGCTGCGCTCTACTAACTGGAAGATACCAACAGCGCGTTCCCAACATGGAATGGGCGCTGCCGCCGGGAACGCAGTCCGCTGGGTTGTTGAACCAAGAAACGACCATCGCCTCTATGCTGCGCGAAGCCGGGTATTCCACGGGCCTATTCGGCAAATGGCATTTGGGGTATCGCGAAGAATGGGGGCCCCTTCGCCACGGCTTCGACGAATTCTTCGGATTCCTTAGCGGCAATATCGATTATTTTCGGCATAAAAACCGATTGGGCGATCCCGATCTATACGAAAACGGCCAACCTGTCTCCACCGAAGGTTATATCACGGATATCATCGCCCAACACGCCGTCGAATTCATTCAGCGGCGCCGCGAAAAACCTTTTTTTCTTTATGCGCCCTTCAACGCTCCCCATTGGCCTATCCAGGGACCGGACGATAAGGATAAGGAATTGAACGAAGCCAATTGGAGCCAAGGCGGCGAACGCAGCGATTACGCCAAGATGGCCGAGCGCATGGACGCGGGCATCGGCGCAATCCTGGGGGAACTGAAATCTCAGGGATTGGAAGAGAATACTCTTGTAGTTTTTTGCAGCGACAACGGAGGCGGCCGCCTGGGCCGCAACGCTCCGCTTTCCGGTCGAAAGGGGCATTTGCGCGAAGGCGGAATTCGCGTTCCCTGCCTGCTGCGCTGGCCTAAATATCTCCCCCCCGGGAAAGTTTGCTCGCAAGCGGCGATTGTTATGGACTTAAGCTCCACGATCATGGCCGCCGCCCGCGTAAAGCCAAGCCGCTGGTTCGACGGATTCAACATGATGCGGATTCTTATCGGTGAAAGAGACGAAGTCGAACAAACCCTGGTTTGGCGCAATACGCTGCACAAAGAAAAAGCTCTGCGTTGGGGAAAATGGAAATGGCTGGAAGAAAACGGCGAAGATTATCTCTTCAATCTAAAAGAGGATATCGCCGAGCGGACGAATTTGAAAGATAGAAATTTCGATATCCTCTATTGGCTGAAAAGAATCTATGAGCAATGGGAACAAGCAATGCCTTACCGCCAGACGCTTTTTGGAGAAGATTTGAAAAAGGCGGAAGCGCTATCCAACATGTAATCTTCACTCCCTCGCGAAAATCAATCTCGATGAAACGGGATTCGCAAACGTTCTTCAATCCAAGCGCGATCGACCTTGATTCCATATTGGTCATGCCGGAAAGAACCGCCATATCCGCTTTGAAGCGCTTGACGATAACACGCCAGCGCTTTTTCCCTTTGCTTCGTCAAATCGAGCAAGTGCCCCATCCAAACGGAACCGATGAAATATCGTTTTGTATCCTTCTTCTCGCCGAGCTCGGCGCACTTTTCGAATGCTTTTAACGATTCTTCATAATATTTCTCGTCGTAAAGACACATCGCCAACTTAAATAACAAGTCCAAATCATCCGTTTCGAAATTCTTGATTTGTGAGAATATCTTTAACGCCTTATCTCCATCGCCGGTCCAGTTCAGTTTGCTAACTTCATCGAAAAGGTCGTCGATTTTGGAATTTGGCGGCGGATTTACCAGCGGCAACTCGCCCAATGGATCCAATTTGATTTCCTTCAGCGGCGATTTGCTAACGAATGCTAAAGCGGATTCATCCAATAAGGGATTGGTATTTTGACATTGAGTAGAACCGTCTTGAAAATAAGCTGCTACGGGGATTGATATCCGCAATTTTCCCTTGCGGCGCACGTTTTCGGTAATTTCGAAACCACTGTCTTTTTCTTGGATATCCTGCGAAGCGATTTCGTAAGAGAGATATTGGGAGGTATGAATCCAAGGATCGAAGAACCAATCCAGCCTATGCCCGCTCTCCTCTTCGCATACGCGCTGAAAATCGGATGGAGCGAGAGGACGCCCGCGATACTCTTCCAGGCAGCGTTTATAGGCGCTTTCAAACGTCTCTTTGCCAAGAGAATATGCCAGAGCGCTGATGAAGCCGAAACCTTTTCCGTGAACGACGATGTTGTTGTAATCGAAATCGACCCGATCCGCTTCTTCCGCCGAACGATCCATGCGAGTATCCAGCCCCTCCCGCACTCCCGCGATATACCTCCGAATCATGTCGCGCTCATGTAGATCGCCATACCCTTTCGCTTGCATAAAGGCGCGGTCGGCGTAGACTCCCAGGCCGATCATGAGCCAGAAGGCGTCCGGCGCCTGGAGAACATGCTCCATCCAATATTGATGGCCGATTTCATGCGCCGTGATAAATCGCCAATGGGATTCCGGCGCGCTTTCGAATTGCTCTTCTCCGTGAACGCCGACGATCGCCGAAGCGATGGGATAGCCTCCCGCCGGATGGGAGATTTCGCCGGGAACGATATGCAGGATTTTGTGAGGGTAGAATCCCAGCCAATTCCGGTAAAAATCGATCACGTCGACCGCCGTTTGCAGAATCGTCTCCGCGCATTTACGGGACGGCTCGTCGCAATAACAAAAGATATCCGTTTCTCCAGCGCGCGCTTTTATCATCTCGTAATTCTGCAGCAAGACGATCCCAAACGAACGCAAACCTTTCGCGGAATAGAGATTTTTTTCTTGTTCGAAAACGCCGCTGGCGGCGATGGCGTATTCCTTGGGCGCGTCGATCTTCACTTCATAATCGTCCGTCGAGTCATGCCCCCACCAGAGACGCGGATGCCAATCCGCCAACTTCAACACTTTTTTTTCGGATGGTATGGAATGTTCGAATTGAATATCCAACGCCGCCGATTCTCCCGTTTTTAGCGGTTCGGACAAATCGATCCATCCGCGCGAGAGGGGCAAGCCGTTTCCCGTTCCTTTGACCTTAACGGATTGATCTTTTATCGAAACCTTCAACTCCTTAGCGTCAAAGCCGGGAATTTCAAGAATGAGGCGCGATAACGGCTGTCTGGATTTATTCTCCAAACGGATCGTTTCGGTTCCAGAAAGAGAACGGTTTGTGAGATCGATTTTTACATTGATAACATATTGCGTCGCAGGCGTTTGTAGAGGTATCCAGAATTCAGGGCGATTCGGCGGTTCCGAAGCCGCAGAACATTCCATTCCGCCAATTGCCAGCCCGCCAACCAAAACAGCGAAAATGCGCCGACGAACCGATAACGCAATACTTTTCATGGCGTTGCTCCCCTTTCCGTCGAAAGAATAAATGACCGGATAAAATCTTCTTAATTTACTATCGAATCACATATTCCATAAGCTAAAATAACTTTCCGACATCCTCCACTGTTACTCTCCAACCATCATGTGGATGGGTTAATTTTGAATCGGCAATCCCATAGCGCTAAGCCATTCCTCTTCCAGCGCATCAAGCGGTTTAATGAAAATCTCTTCGAGTTTTTTTACGTTCTCTTTGATTACCGGTTCATCTTTGGAATTTTCAAGGTTTTTATACGCTTGCAGGAATTTTACCTTGCCGTACTCATCGATCAGAAATTTAACGAACGCTCCCGCTTCGGGATAGGCAACCGGAGGACGGCTCCATTCCGGACCGATATCATCATAAGCGATCAACTCTTTCAACGGAATCCATTCTCCTTTGCTTTTCTGGTCTCGCACTTTTTCGTAGAGCGAAGAACTGCCATCGCCGAGATTTTTCGATGACACTTTATCCAATCGTTTTGACATATAAGTAGCGAATCCTTCGTTGAAAATGGCGGGCGGCTGGCCGATAGCGCTGGCGAGGATATGCGTGGTTTCGTGAAAAGGATCGAGTTGCGTTTCTTCGTTGTAGACTTCAACGACATTCGTCCCTCGCGCCATTCCTGCGCCTTGGTGTCCCGTTTCTTTGCGCTTGGATTCCATATCTTCAAAGAATACAAGCGTAATGCGCACGTCCGATTGAATGCCTAAGAAATTCTCGATCTCCTCATATCCATTATCTCTTTGACTGGCGATCTTTTCGATATCGCGTTCGGCGAGAGTTCCTTTTTTATAATAGATATCGAAATGGTTGGATTTTCGCAGTTGCATCGTTGATAAAAGTCTGTCTCTTGCGCTAAGTTCGACGTATCCTTCAATGTCGTCGATTTTCCATTGGCCTTCGTCCGTAACGAAATTGATTTTCCATTTGGCGCTTTCCAACGCCGCATTTAGGATGACTAACGATCCTTTTTTGACAACGTCCTCCATTTTCAAACTTTGTATTTGGGTGCTTTTTCTTGAGGTTTTATTCAAGCTGGGTTTAAAGGAAATTTCGAACGTACCATGAAATTCCGCTTGTTGATAAGGAAGGGTAATGGCCTTCCATGCTTCTTCATAATTCCCATCCCGCAGCCAACCTTGAAATTGCTGAAAACGCGCCTTAATGGCGCTCGCCAATTCCGGCTCCACAGGCAGGGAAAAATTCATATCCGGCTGACGCCTTTCCAATTGCGAACCGTAGTATTTTTTTTCTAGAAAATAATCGTCCATATTAATAGAATCGAAGGAGGACGCGGCGGGATTGTAGAACCGCAGACGCACCCAGGCTTTATCGGAAAACTTGTCGCGGATTACAAAATGATAAACGCACCATTTTTCTTTTTGCGGTTCGATATTGTGCATAAAAGTGCTTCCCCATCCGGCGCTGCCGGAATTGGTTTGAATATACGTCGCCGTAACTTGATACTTATCCGTCAGGTTGCGCACTTTTACAGAAACTTTATTTCTCCCCGACTCGGCGGGATCGAAACGAACCTCTTCTACTTCATAATTGCTGGCAATATCTTGTCTTTTCCCCTCCGCAACCTTTGCCGCGTCGGCGGTTTCCGAAGATTTGTGATGAAAATGCGTCCATTTACCCGACACAACCAGCGTAAAGAAAGAAACCGTAAGTACAATGACAACAGCCAAAATCCATAAATTCGCTTTCCCATGATTTTCCCGTAACATGATTCTATCCCCCTATTGCTTCGGTTGATGTATGCCTTCTCCGGCTGGAAGGGCGTACATCCGGCATCCTCAAAAAGATGCGATTCTCATAAAACTTACGCCAAATAGAAGAAAATATTTCGCTGAGGGAAAAAAGAGAGGATAATTCAAGGCTCAATAAAAAGCGAAAAAGAAATAGCGCCGCTCTATTCCAATATCAATATTCTTTATCTTATTTGGTTGTTTTATATAGACTTTCATTCCTGCGCCGCTCTTCGGCGAAGGATGTAAGTTTTAGGAATTGTTACAATAAAAAAATTCCGCCGAAAATTGGCGTCAGAATTGAACGTGTTCCGTGCGAGCGATGATTTCGTTTTGCAGCGATTCGCCGATATCGACGAAATAATCGCTGTAGCCCGCCACGCGGACGATGAGATCGCGGTATTGTTCGGGATTCTTTTGCGCCTTGCGCAGCGTCTCGGCAGTAACGACGTTGAATTGGATGTGGTGGCCGTCCATGCGGAAGTAGGTTCGGATCAGTTGAGCCAGCTTGGTTATGCCATTTTCGTCTTGCAGCAACTGGGGCGTGAATTTTTGGTTGAGCAGTGCGCCGCCGGTGCGGAGATGGTCGATCTTCGCTGCGGACTTGACGACCGAAGTCGGCCCATTGCGGTCGGCGCCCTGAACGGGAGAGATGCCCTCGGAAAGCGGTTCCCGCGCCTTGCGTCCATCGGGAAGCGCTCCAATAACGCTGCCGAAGTAGACGTGAACCGTCGTCGGCAGCAGGTTGACGCGATGGCAGCCGCCACGCGTATTGGGGCGTCCGTCGATAGCTTGGTAATAGGCTTCGAAGAGCCGCGTCAGCAGGGCGTCGGCGTATTCGTCGTCGTTGCCGTACTTGGGCGTTACATCAATCAGGCGGCGGCGTAAGGAATCGTTATCGGCGAAATTCGTCTTTAGCGCTAGCAATAATTCCCTCATGCTTACATTCCGTTTGTCATATACATTGTATTGAATAGAAGCCAGGCAATCGGTCGCCGATCCCAACCCTACGCCTTGAATGTAACTTGTGTTGTAGCGCGCTCCTCCCGCGTGATAGTCCATCCCCTTGGCGATGCAATCGTCGATCAGCAACGAGAGGAAGGGAACGGGCATGTATTTGGCGTAGAGTTTATCGATGATGTTATTGCCTTTAATTTTGATATCGATGAAATAGCGCAGTTGTCTCTCGAAAGCCGCAAAAAACTCGTCGAAGGTTTGAAAAGTTTCGGGATCGCCAGTTTCCAATCCAATGCGTCGACCAGTGCGGGGATCGGCGCCATTATTCAATGTAATTTCGATGATTTTGGGAATGTTGAAATAGCCTGTCAAAATATAGGCTTCCTTGCCGAAGGCGCCGCTTTCCACGCAGCCGCTGGCGCCGCCGCAACGGGCGTCTTCGATGGCTTTTCCCTGGCGCACCAATTCCTGTACGATGGCGTCCGTATTGAAAATGGAAGGCTGGCCGAAACCGGTTTTCACGATGTGGAGGGCGCGCTTGATGAATCGATCCGCATTCTTCTTGCTCAACTGCACCATCGAACTGGGCTGCAACAGGCGCATTTCCTCAATCACATCGAGGATGATGTAAGTAAGTTCGTTGACGGCGTCGGAACCATCGGCTTTGACGCCGCCGAGATTTATGAGAGCGAAGTCGGTGTAAGTGCCGCTCTCTTCGGCGGTTACGCCCACTTTCGGCGGGGCGGGATGGTTGTTGAATTTCACCCAAAAGGCTTGCAGCAGTTCGCGGGCGCGCGCTTCCGTCAGGCGGCCGTCTTCCAGGTCTTTTTTGTAGAAGGGATAGAGATGTTGATCCAGCCGTCCGGGATTGAAAGAATCCCAAGGATTGAGCTCCGTAATCACGCCCACATGGACAAACCAGTAGTACTGCAACGCTTCCCAAAACGTTTCCGGCTTATGCGCGGGGACGCGGCGGCAGATGCGGGCCATCTCTTCCAGTTCCTGGCGGCGTTGGGGATCGAGTTCTTGTTGCGCTAGCGATAGCAGTTTCTCGGAATGGCGTTCGGCGAAATGAATTAACGCCTCCGCCGCAATGTTCATCGCCGTCAATTCTTCTTTTTTATCGAGCGCATTAGGATCGCGGAAGAAGTCTAGGTTTTGGAGGCATTGCTGGATTTCGGCCTGCAAATCCAAAAATCCTTTGTGATATATTTTATCGCCCAGCACCGTATGCCCCGGCGTGCGCTGTTCTTGAAATTCGGTGAAGACGCCCGCTTCGTAGGCCGTTTTCCATTCCTCGGACATCTCTGCGAAGATGCGTTCGCGCATCGATTTTCCCCGCCAAAAGGGAATGACAACGTTTTCGTAGAGCCTGCGCGTTTCGCCATCGACGCGATAGGGAATTTTTTTGCGGGAATCGAGTATTTCGAGATCATTGAGGCTATGAATGCAGATTTCGGGATAGGAGGGCGTGGCTTTGGGAGCGGGGCCGCGTTCGCCGACGATCAGTTCTCCATCCTGGATAGCGATGGTTTTATTGGCGATGATATATTGAAACGCCAGAGCGCGGCGCATGGGAACGGAGGCGTTATCCGCCCGGCCGCTTTGATAAAATTCCGTAACCAACAAGGCGCGTTCGGCGGAGATGGTGGGAATCGCTTCCAGGCTTCGCTGGCGCAGGGCTTCGATTCTTGGGTTCATTGTCATCCTCCAATATGAACTTGTAGTCCCGCTTTTTCAAAGCGTATTTTAACGGCTTCCACAAGATCGGGAGAAGGCGGGCTGACGCCATTCATTCTGTTTTCGAGGCGCAGGCGTTTGTATTTGTGCTGGGCGGTTTGGTGATAGGGTAGAATGTGGATTGTCTGAATCCGGCGCAACGAGAGAATGTGAGCTATTAATGGAGAAAGATTGTCTTCCGCATCCGTTATTCCGGGAATGAGGGGAAAGCGGATGACGATATTTCTTCCGCGATCCGCTAACCTTTTCAGATTTGACAATATCGGTTGGTTGGAAACACCAGTATAAAATTCATGCTTTTTCTCGTCGATCAGTTTGAGATCGAATAAAAACAAATCCACATCTCCAGCGATGGAATCCATCATCTCCAACGGCGCGTAGCCCGAAGTATCCAACGCTGTATGAATTCCCCGCTGGCGGCATTCCCTCAGCGCCGCTTGCAGAAAGCGATGCTGGATCAATGGTTCGCCGCCGGAAAACGTCGCTCCGCCGTCCGATTCGTCGAAGAATAGAATCTCCTTCTCGATTTCGCGCATCAATTCCGAAACCGTCATGACGCGGCGGGATTTGAAATCGCCCGCATCCGCAGGCGAATCGGGAATGGCGCGGATGCCTTCGGGATTATGGCACCACCAGCATTTCAATGGACATCCTTGCAGGAAAATCGTGATGCGGATGCCGGGGCCGTCATAGATGGCGTAGCGCTTGATGTCGAAGATATGCCCTATGAGATTGGATGTTTCGTTCATGAAAATTGACGCTGTTATACTTTTGTAGATTGGTTCCAATGTCCCGGCGGCTTGCCTTCATTGTATTTCGCTTCATCATAGAATCCAATCGGGGCGCGGATGATAATCATACAGATTTGGAGGATCATCATGAATAAAATGCTCTTGGCGGGATGGCTCGTAGTATTGTTGCTGTCGTCCGTTTATGGAAAGGAAGAAGAGGTGGAAAGTCAATTGCGGCAGTTCATCGCCGATCGCGTCAAACAGCTGGAGCCGATGGCTTTGGCGTCCGCATTGGCGCAATGGAAAGCCAGCACAACGGGCCGGGAGGAAGATTACGAACAGTTCAACCAATGGCAATTGAAAATCAAGGAACTCTACAGCGACCGCAACGCTTTCGCGCAGGTTAAGAAATGGAAAGAATCACAGCTAGTAAAAGACGAGCTTTTGCGCCGCCAGTTGGATTTGCTTTATTGGGCGCATCTGCGCAATCAAATCGAACCGGAATTGTTGAAGCAGATTGTCGCTTTGGATACGAAAATTCAAAAAACATACAACACGTTTCGCGGCGAGATGGACGGCAAGAAAGTCACGAACAGCGATATTTACAAAATCATGACCGCGGAAAAAGACAGCCGCATCCGCGAACTGGCCTGGCGGGCAAGCAAGCAAGTAGGCGACGTTATCGCCAAGGATTTGATTCAACTGGTGAAGCTGCGCAATCAGGCGGCGCGTCCGTTGGGTTTCGACAATTACCATACGCTTTCCATCACGGCGGGCGAACAGGACGTTAAAGAGCTGGATCGCATCTTCCAGACGTTGGATGACCTGACGCGGCGGCCCTTCGCGGAAATGAAAGCGGAATTGGACCAAATTCTCGCGAAGGATTACGGCGTCGAAGCGTCCGCCTTAATGCCCTGGCATTATCACGATCCCTTCTTCCAACGGACGCCGTTGGTTTACGAATTCAATCTGGATCGGATTTATGAAAAATTCGATGTAAAGCAATTGGCGGAAAAATTCTACGCGGGAATCGGATTGCCGGTGGACGATATTTTGGCGAGAAGCGATCTCTACGACCGGGAAGGCAAAGATCCCAACGCTTTCAGCACGGATATCGACCGCAAAGGCGACGTGCGCATTCTCTGCAACCTCAACAACGACGAGCGCTGGATGGAAACCATCCTGCACGAGCTGGGACACGCCGTTTACGATAAATATCACGATATGGACCTGCCCTATCTGCTGCGGGAACCGGCGCACAGTTTCGCGACGGAAGGCGTCGCTATGTTCTTCGGACGCTTGAGCCGCAACGCCGATTGGATGAAAGCGATGCTCGATTTGCCGAACGACGATTACGCCGCCGCCGTCAAAGTCGGCGGAAAATATCTGCGCTTCCAACAAATTCTATTCGCCCGTTGGGCGCTGGTTATGTACCATTTCGAAAAGCAGTTATACGCCGATCCCGATGGCGATTTGAATAATCTTTGGTGGGATATGGTCAAGAAATATCAATTAGTCAATCCTCCCGCCGAAGCGCATGGCGCAAATTGGGCGGCGAAATTTCATTTCACCATCGCGCCTTGTTATTACCATAATTATATGTTGGGCGAGTTGTTCGCTTCCCAATTGAGCGCCGCCATCGTTCGCAACGCGCCGAGACTATCGGACGGGGGAAACGTTCGTTACGTTGGCGATAAAGCCGTCGGCGATTTTCTTCGCGAGAAAGTATTTGCGCCTGGCAGCCGTTATTCTTGGAATGAAATGATCGAACGGGCGACGGGAGAAAAGTTGAATCCAAAATACTTCGTCGAACAATTCCTTCAATAACCCATGTTACGCAGCCTGGGAGTGCAGGCATCCTGCCTGCGTGATGGAATAATCATCCCATTACTGCGCGTTGGCATTATTTCTGCTGCGTTTTAGAATCGTAAAATATCTTGAATTCAACGAAATTTCTCCGCCCAGCCTTGAAAGGCAGGGCTATTCTATATGCCCCTTTAAAGAGGCAAACGAAAATAGCCGTTTCAACGGCGGGTATACTTTGTACGATCTAGGGAGAATGGAATTATGTTTCAAGCGGATGTTTATATGGAGCGGCGCAAGACGTTGATGGAGCGTCTCGAATCGGATTTGATTTTATTTCTTGGGAATGAAGAAAGTCCCATGAACTATGGCGCCAATCCTTATCCTTTCCGGCAGGATAGTTCTTTTCTTTATTATTTCGGCTTGGACGATCCAGGCTTGGCGGCGCTGATTGATGCCGATGAAGACCGCATTTGCCTATTTGGCGACGATCCCACAGTTGACGATCTTGTATGGACAGGGCCGCGTCCCAGTTTGGCGGAGAGAGCGCAAAGCGTGGGAGTATCGGAAACCGCTCCGGCAACCCACTTGGCCGAGCGACTGGAATCCGCCCGCCGCCGCCAACGCCGGATTCATTATCTGCCGCCCTATCGAGCGGAAACGATTTCGCGGTTGAGCCGTTTGCTGCATGTCTCGGAAGAGGAGGCGATCCAAGGCGCTTCCGAATCTTTGATCCTCGCCGCCGTCGCCCAGCGCTCCATCAAGGAACGCCGGGAAATCGAACAAATGGAAACGGCGCACAGCGTTACACGCGATATGCACCTTATGGCTATGAAGCGCAGCGTTCCCGGAGCGCACGAACGCGAAATCGCCGGGGCTATGGAAGGTCTCGCCCGCTCTCGCGGCTGCGCCTTGGCTTTCCCCACCATCTTTACCAAGCATGGAGAGACGCTGCATAATCCATGGCATGTAAACGTTCTGCAAGCCGGAGACCTCGTCATCAACGACTCGGCGGCGGAATCGCCGGAGCATTACGCCAGCGATATCACGCGCACGATTCCCGTCGGCGGCGTTTTCAATTCCCGCCAGAAAGCCATCTATTCCATCGTACTGCAAACGCAATTAAACGCCATCGACGCCATCCGGCCGGGAGTAGAATATCGCGAGATACATTATCTGGCCTGCCTGACGTTGGCGCGCGGGCTGCAAGACGAAGGATTGTTGCAGGGACGCACAATTAACGCCGTCGAAGCGGGGGCGCATACTTTATTCTTTCCTCACGGCGTCGGCCACATGCTAGGCCTCGACGCGCACGATATGGAAAATTTGGGAGAGGATTACGTCGGTTATACGCCTTCTATCCAACGGCGTTCCGATTTCGGATGGAAATCCTTGCGTCTCGCTAAAGCGTTGGAGACAGGGTATGTCGTGACGGTCGAGCCGGGCCTTTATTTCATCCCTGCGTTAATCGATCAATGGCGGGCGGAAAATCGCTGCGGCGAATTTATTTGTTACGACCGGCTGGAAGAATATCGTCATTTCGGCGGCGTCCGCATTGAAGACGATGTCGAAGTGACGGATAACGGACATCGAGTTTTGGGAACGCCTATTCCTAAAACCATCGAAGAAGTCGAAGCGCTTGCCAGCGCCTAAAGAGAAAGCAAGAGAGAAAACCATCATGAAAAATGCAGGATTCTTGCTGGCCATCGTTTTATGCGCCGCCGCCGTTTACGCCTCCGAAACGAAAGATTCTCTTCCTCAAATAGATGATATTGCCAGCGTTTTCGCGAATATTCCGCCAGATGTCCGTTCCATCGTCTTTGTTAAAAATCCACAGTACAAGATTCCAGAAGGCGGTCACCTGCAAGGCGTACAATTCACCGAGACGGCGGAACCGGGACAGCAAATCGTATTCCTTTCAGGAAGTTCCAACACGAAAGCTTATCTCGTCGCCGCCGCGTTCGATTATCGCCGTCACGGCCGCATGATCGGTTGTACGTTCCTGCCCTCCGACGGCGCTACGCCTCCGCTAAAACATGCGGGCGGCTTTCAGATTATTGGAAACTATTTAGCAGTCGGCGTCGAAGACAATCAAGATAAGAAGCGATCAGAGATCCAATTTTGGGACATATCCAATGCCGCATCTCCCATTCAATGCGCCTATTTAACCGTCAAGCGATCATCCGATGCCGAAAAAATCAAAACGGCAGGAGCGGTGGGGATAACGAAGACGATCAACGGCCATTTGTTGGCAGTCGCGAGTTGGGACGCCAATACGGTGGATTTCTACCGATCCAACGCTTATCCATTAAGCGACGAACGCTGCCGGTTCGAACAAGAACCATTTTTGTCATGGAAACAAGCCGAAGCGAATCGAGATTATTGGCAGCCGGATAAAACGTGGGGAAGGTATCAAAACATCAATCTTCTTTGCGATCGATCGAACAATATTTACTTAATGGGATTTTGTAAGTCGGATGATCGGGAGATCATCGATCTTTTCGCCGTCGAAGCGAATCAAAAGCAGGATCGCGCGATTCGAAAAATCGCCGCGAAGAATATGCGGCTGCAAAACGGCGCTAGTTTTATGAATGGGGGCGGAATCTATATCAAGTCGCCGATGGAAATGTTCGTTTTAGCCTGCGAAAAGAACATTCGCGAGAAAACAACAATTAACCTCGCGCCTTGAATTTTCACCTCGGCGGGAGCTAGCGGCCTCTTCGGCTCATGAAAGCCATGCGATGTCGCTTATGAAGTTTTTTCGGTTCGGCGTCCGAAGCGGCGATTTCTGCGGATTCATCGGGAGTTTCGACGCTATCGTTTGAAATTGCTTCTTCCAGCGGTCTGTCAATCGCGCCTTTGGCTTCATCGGCTTCTTGCAGCGCTTCCTGGCCTTTCTCGGTTTCGCCCAGTTCGAGTTCGCGGGAAGCGATAATCGACCGCATTCCAGTGCGCTCCAATTCGCAGAGTTCGGCGTGTCCCTTAAAACCAGCCGGCGCGCCGCCCAACAGGGTGAAAGCCATGAGCCATTTGCTGGCGCGGCTGAGTTGGGCGTTTTCGCTTTCCCGAAGAGATGCGATCATTTTATTGTAGGCTGCTTGCGACCGTTGGCGAAAAGCGGGACGGTCGGCGCCGCCCCGTTTTTCCAGCACTTTTTCCACCCGCTTCAATTCTTCAAGCGTATAACCAAGTTCTTCTTCCGAGACCTCATTCATTTCCAGCATCTGTTGGGTGATGCGGCAGCGTTCCAGCATGATGGTTTCTTCGGAGGAAGCATGAACGATATCGGAACTATGGCGCACGATTTCATCGATAAGCAGGCGGACGTATTTTTCGCAGTTTTCAAATTGGCGAAGAACGATGAAATGATTGTTGCCCAGCGATTCCTGGAGGAATTGAAGAAGAATCATGTCATGAGCGATCGCCATGAGAAGTTGGCGCAGATTGCTCAGGTGGGTTACGGCTACTTCCACCGTGGTCAATTTCCAAGCGTCGAGAGGCCCTTTGGATCGCAGCGTCTGCAACGGTTCTTGCGCCAGTCGGAAATATTCCGCCAAAGTTTCTTCCATCAGCCAAAAGGCGCCGCTCCCCGTGATAACGCAGGCGATCTCCCGCTGCGGGAATTGGGAACGAAGCGTATTTTCGATATGGAATAATTTCTCGCGGATGCGCTGAAATTTGGGGTAATCGACTTCCCAAGGAAATTCTGTTTCCGCCAGCTCCGTAAAAAGAGCTTTTTCCAAAAAGTTATCGTTTAAAAAAGCAACGATTTTCTCTGAGCAGAGTACGGCAGGTTTATCGAACATAGAAGTCAAACTCACGGATGATGTGTTTCTGGCGAATTATTCCCTCTTTCCTATGAGGATCATTGTATAGGCGCAAAATCATCCCTTCTAGGATAAAGATCCAACTATTTCATAATTCTCTGGAAGAAATAGAGAAATAATACGCTAGAAACATTTAAGCATTTTCGATTATAGTACAGATCCCATTCTCACAAAGTAAAAAAAGATTGGATTATTGTATCGATAAAGTTAAAAATCCGCAAGCGTCCTTGCATAAAAAAGTCGCTTGCGGATTTCCCTGATAATAATAAATTCTTTTAAATCAGCATCTTGAGATCGATTCTCTATTTTATTATCCCATAAAGAATCAATCCTACTCCCAGCGCAACTCCAAATAATACGGGGATCATGTTCATTACCTCAACCATTTCATTATACTAATTCTTATAAGCTTACGGTATTAAGTATAATACACTGGAGTTTGGCTGTTTACTAGATAGAAATAACAGGGAGTGAAATTTTCGCTTGATTTTTCACTCCTTTTCTTGTATCCTATTATCTAGTTATATGACTAGATATCCCTTTCGGAGGCGATCTCAT
>JBFMBP010000018.1 GCA_040755155.1 Candidatus Omnitrophota bacterium
CATCCGGCCCCATCCGCCGCGTTCCGCCCAAGGAACTCTGCCTCGAATGCCACGACCGGGATTTCTCTCCCAAATTCGATGTTCTATTCGATTTGTATTACAAGCAAATTGTTCATTAGAAAAAAAAGTAGAAGAGGCTTCCAGCCTCTTGAAAGTTGTAGGGCAGGGTGGCAAGGGCAAGGCTTTTTCTGCCCTTGAGATATTTGATTTTTTTATCCTGAATATCCAGAAAATCCTGGTTATCTTGATTCTGACAAACTGAGAATAACATCTACCCAATCCACATACGCTCTAGTGGATCATAAAAATAATAAAGGATGGATCTCATAGCGCGATCCATCCTTATATTCCCTATCAACCGTAGGATGGGTCGCGTTTTTTGACCCATCAATTATTTCTGTTTTTAATATCCGTTTTCGATATCGCAGAAGTTCGTTGTTTTCGAATCTTTCGCGCCAACCCAAACGATATCCCCTTTGCTGACGAGGCCGTTGGACGCCTGGTAGACAAAGTCCGGCTTGCCGTTAACGCATTTGCCGTCCCGTTGGCCGCCCCAGCCGTTCACGTTGTCCGGCCCCCAGCTGTTGAGCCGCCAAACATGACCCCAGCCGCCGTTATGGTCGCTGCCGTAATTGTTGACGTAATCGTAAGCGAAGCCCCATTGCTTCCAGTCGGCGGCGTTCGCT
The DNA here is from genome assembly GCA_040755155.1 of Candidatus Omnitrophota bacterium. Taxonomy (NCBI): domain Bacteria; kingdom Pseudomonadati; phylum Candidatus Omnitrophota; species Candidatus Omnitrophota bacterium. The sequence continues at coordinate 687 of JBFMBP010000018.1, forward strand.
TGCGATGCAAAAGGATCGCTGGGTACGGAAGAAATATAGGACACGGGAGTCGTCATGCGGTAGAAGCGGATTTCGTTTGGGTGAAAGTTATCTCCGCTGCCCGCCACCCGCGCCTGGTTGCACGTGGGATAATCGTTGCAATCCATCCGGTACATTTCCAAGGCCGTGGATAACGATTTCATGTCCGATACGCAGCGGGCGATCTTGGCGCGGACTTGGGCGTTGAGAAAATTCGGCACCGCAATCGCTGCCAGAATTCCAATAATGGCTACGACAATCAACAACTCAATCAATGTGAAGCCTTTTCGTTTGTAATGAACTTTCATCGTACTTTCCTCCATACACATAGATTAGCAAATAAAAAACCGATCTTCATTGATCGGCCTTCATTCCAATTGGCTTAAAATGCAGGCTGCTATCAACGAATTGGCAGCTAAACATATTAATAAATCCCAAAGCAATTTTAACAATCAATCCTTTTTTTCCTACCCTTAACAGCCTATTTAATGTAAAAACTTATCAAGAAATTCCGTTTTAAAACGCATAACGGGCGCGATTGACGTAGACGTACCACTCCAGGAAAATCGCTAGAAGGCCAAGAATCGCAAGCCAGCGCCAGATTTCCTGGTTGGATTGCGTCGCCGCCGCTTCCCCTTCGATCTCCTCTCCCTCTTCCAATTGCAAACTGACTTTCGGTTCGATCGAGGACTCCTCCGGTGAGAGCAGGTTGACGGCGTATTGGCTCTGCAATCGATCGTTTATCATAAATTGATAAATTCCCGCCTTATCCGTATCCCCGAAATAAACCGGCGCGCCTCCGGCAAAAGCGAGGGGGCGCGGCGCCAAGGGCGGCGGCGGAACGAACGACGCTTGCTGGATGGGAATATCCGGCGCTTCCAACGCGATGATGTCGCTTGTCCGCTTCATAAGCGAGGAGGGGCCTTTGTCCGTGATGAACCAATTCAGCAGGTTGGAAAAGAAGATGGGATACGATACCCTCAGCGGCCAATTGGAGTCGTAGAGATCGAAGGCGGCGACCAGCCCCTTGATCTTCTCCTGTTGAAAAGCCGCGATCAGCGCGGTTTGGCGCGATTCGGCGATGATGTCTACCCACGAGGGCGTCCCCATATTGCGGCATTTGGAGATGATGAGATTGTCCAGGTTGACGTGCCGCGTCAGCGGGTGGAACCGGTTCCAATCCACCAGCGGAGGGTAAGCCGTCTCTTCGCCCCGCGTCCATTCCGGCAGGGGTGGAATGGCGTTGATGAAAATATAGTTCCCGTTCGTCAATGCGGCGGGAGCGTTGGAATCGAAAACGACGACGTCGTATTGGTCCAGCGCCGCCCCCCCGCCCGGCGGAGCGGCGGATAACCGCACCCGGGGATCGAGATTGAGTACGCGCTGCAAATAAGGATTGCCGTTGGTGAGAAGCAGGATGTGGATGTTCTCCTCGCGGGGGATGATCGCCCACGCGCGGTTATCCGTTTTCAACGCATCGGCGCTATCGAGGATGACCTCGATCTTTTCCGGGAAATAGCCTTCGTCTTTAAAGAGGATAGTCTCCGCTTTTCCCGCCGCCAGCGTGATTTTTCTTGCATCCATCAACTTACGCTCCACTTTGGGCGCCGGAGTGGATTCGGCGGCGGGATTTGCGCCATTGGCGCCGATGGCGGGGCTGGCGTTGACGACCTCGCCTTCTCCATAGAGTTCCACAAAAACCTCTTTTTCCTCAGAAGAGAAATTTTGCAGGCCGGCAAGCAGTTGATAATTCTGTTGCAGCGCGAAATCTTTCCGAACGACTAAGTCGGTCAAACCCACGTTATTGGAATTTCTTCCCACCGGAACGTACCGCGTCTTCAGCGAGGCCAGCGGACTCTGGGAAGGAATGCGAAATCCGCCATCGGAAAAGAGGATGATTTCGGGATTGCTGCTGGTATTGGCCGCCGTTTTGGCGATGCGCGCCGCTTCTTCGATCCGCGTTTGCGCATCCGTCGCCGGAATGGCGCGAATGACGCTGCGCAGCGTCGCTTTATCTTGTTCGAAAGGAGAAAGAACTTGCGCCCCATTGGCGAAAGAGACAACCATCATCTTATCGCCCCGGCTCATATCGTTGACCAGGTCGATCGCCTTCTTTTTGGCGGCTTCCAACCGGTTCGGCTCCACGTCCGTAGCCGACATGCTGGCGGAATTGTCGATCAGAACGATGAAACTTTGGCCATGCAGCCCCCCAAGTTCCAATACCGGTCGGGCGGCGGCGAACGTGAGCAGGGCGATAATCGCCAGTTGAATGAAAAGCAACAGATTGCGTTTCAACTTCTGAAAGGGCGTATTCGCTTTCAAGTCCTCCAGCGTCTTACGCCAAAGCAAAGTGCTGGAGATCGTGATATCCATCCGCTTCAATTTCAAAAGATAAAGCAGGATGACGGCGGGAATCAACAGCCCGAAAAACAAGCCGAGAGGAGCCAAAAAATTCATAGCCGAGTCCTATTCGTTAAGAAAATGAAATCTAAAACGCCTTTTATTCATCAACCTAAACTGAACGCATCAAACTGTAGGATGGATCGCCCTCAAGGGCAAAAACAACTTTGCCCTTGCCACTCCGTCAATAACTCTTTTCTTTTTTTCAAAATTCAAAATTCATCATTCAATCAACCCCATCCGCCGGAACGTGTCAGCGAGCAATTGCTCCATCGGCTCGTTGGTGGAAATGGGAGTGTAATGTACGCCGTACCGAAGGCACGTATTCTTGATTTGCGACTGATAGGCTTTCAGCCGCCGTTCGTACACTTCGAGCAAATCTTCCGAAGCGGTAACTTCCACCGGCTCTCCCGTCTCTTGATCGATCAACCGCAGCGCTCCAATCATATCCGGCTGAATTTCTTCCGGTGAGAGAATTTGAAATACGTACAGTTCGTTGCGATGCTGCAAGAGGTGTTTGAATGCGTCTTCGTAGCCGCTGGGATCGAACAAATCCGACAGCAGAATGACGACGCCTCCCCGCCGTTGCTGTAAGGCGAAGCGGCGGCAGCCTTCCGTCAAAGTTGTCTCGCCATCGATGCCCAATTGTTCCAAAAAGTTGACGATCCGCCAGATATTGCCTTTGCCCCGCGTCGGCTGCATCCAGCGGTATTGATCCTGGTTGAATCCCACTAGGCAAACGCGATCCAGGCCGGATAGGGAGATATAGGCCAGCGCCGCCGCCGTTCTCTTGGCGAACCAAGCTTTATTAGGATCGCCGAAATCCATCGAGGCGCTGGTATCGATTACGATATATAAATAAAGGTCTTCTTCCTCGTGAAAAAGTTTCGTGAAAAGACGATCCAGCCGCCCATAGATGTTCCAATCCAAAAACCGCAGATCGTCCCCTTTGGCGTAATCGCGGTAATCGGCGAATTCGATGGATATCCCCCGCTTCTTGGAACGCCGCTCGCCCTTCAACCGGCCTAAAAAGGTCTTCCGGCAGACGATGCCCAGCTGTTCGAGATGCCGCAAAAAGGCGGCGTCCAATAAAGGCTGTTTTTTTTCCTGCTTCTCTTTGGTTTCAACGGCGGCTTCAGCCATAAATCCCCCTCGCTTACTAATGGACGGCGCTGGTTTCTCACTATAATACCATACGTTTCTCGCCCGTTAAAAGTTGCTCTCGATACAGCCAGGTAATCGCTTCGGGATCGTCTGTAGGAATGAATTGACATCGAAAACGATAAGGCTTCGCCTCGCTCTTGCCCGTCTCGTCCAGGCGGGAGGAAGACGGCGAAGCGTATCGCCCCGCTTCGTCTTGGTCGATTTCCAATAGGGATAGAGGATGCTGCATGTAACCGATGCACCCACAGACCTTCTCTCCCTGACCTTTGCGGATCATAACGAAAAATGGCGCTCCGGCGACAAGATGCTTTTCGCCTTGAGCAGGTTCCCATAAATTGGAGAAGGAATGGCGGCTCTCGCCGCTTCTAAGTTCTTCCAGGTTTTTAGGGAGAAGAATTCGATTGCCTTCGCGATGAGGAATATTCCACCCGAAAGGGAATACGATCTTCTTCACTCGTTCCAGAAACGGTCCCGCCGCGTAACAAAAACAATTCAACACGGGAAACGTCGTGGAGAGAAGATAGCGGATCGTTACCAGGGCGTTCGAATCGCCGTCGAGCGCCCCCGTCAGGCTCACGTCGTGAAAATCCTCCTCCTCTGAGTTGCGCAGCATGTAATAGTTGGATGTAAAGAGAAGGCCGTGGGCGCCGGAGCGTCCGAACGAATACTCCCGCTCCCCCTCTTCCAATTCGATGCGGATGGAACCGGAATAGGAGCCGGAGCGCATAGCCCACAAAACGCCGGAGACTTTATCCAAAACCTGCATCCGCCCGCTCGGCATGAACACTTTCAACTGGATCGCCTGGTTGTCGAGTTGAATGGAACCCGCTTCCACTTTTTCCATGATGATTCTTCTGAAACTCCATAGTAGAAGAGGCTTCCAGCCTCTTGCTTCGAGAAAGAAAGAGCCAGGATGGCTCTTCTACTTTTTATGCCTAATAATGCCCGCAAATTGCGGATGGGATGCTTCTGTGAAACTGCGTATTAAATGAAATTGTAACAGGTTTCGCGCCGATTGTCTTTGAAGAAAATAAAAACGGGCGGCCGAACTTCGGACGCCCGTTTCTTGCTTCGAAAAAATAAGTCTACCGCGTTTCCCGATGAAGCGTATGCTTTTTACAAAAGCGGCAAAATTTCTTGAATTCCATCCGGTCGGGATGGGTTCTTTTGTTTTTCGACGTGTTGTAATTGCGTTGTTTGCATTCCGTACAAGCCAGGGTGATTTTATCTCGCATGATTTTATCCTTTATTCGATGATTTTATCGATAACGCCTGCGCCCACGGTGCGGCCGCCTTCGCGGATGGCGAAGCGCAATTCCTGCTCCATGGCGATCGGCGTATGCAATTCGCCGTTCAAGACCACGTTATCCCC
>JBFMBP010000019.1 GCA_040755155.1 Candidatus Omnitrophota bacterium
TCGCAGCCGATGAGCAGCGGGGCGGACAACAGGCACCAAAGGCTGATATGCGTATATTGTTCGTCCGGCGTCAAACTCGTAGGATGAAGATTGGGACCCCAGCCGACCAAACCCACTACCAGCATATCGGGATCGTTCCAATGCCCCGGCCCCGCGAAGGGCGCCCAGCGCGACTGCGCAAAGCCGATCCCCGACATGCTCTGCCACGTATCGCGAATATCGCCCGTCGTGCGCCAGCAGTTCGACAGGCGCACCCACTCGCCCGCCTGGTCGAAAGGCGCGCTGTTGGAAAGGCTATAGACGACGTCCCGCCCCGATTCTTTCAGCGCGTTGGCCATCTCTTCCACATGCGGAACGTCGTTGGGACTCCAATCGTATTTCAGATAATCGAAACCCCAATCCGCCCATTGCTGCGCGTCATTTTTGGCGAACGGAAATTTTCCATGCCTTGAATCTCTCCCAAACATGCCAGGACCGCCTTGTCCAGGAGCGCCCGGAGGAGAACCGCCAGGCCCCATGCCTTCAGGAGCAGGTCCGCCTAGCCCAGGACCGCCGGGTGGAGGACCGCCGGGGCCAGCGCCATCAGGAGCCGCTCCGCCTTGAGGAGGGCCGCCGGGAGCCGCACCTTGAGGGCTAGCGCCGCCAGGACCGCCCATTGGAGGACCGCCGGGACCACCGCCAGGGCCGCCGCGCCGTTGCGGATAATCTTCGAGTTCCCATTCGCCCTTCTCGTTATTGCTGGAACCGCCCATATACCCGGCGTAAGAGACCGTCCAAGGCGTTGAATAAATTCCGATCTTGAGCCCCAAGCCGTGAACGTAATCGCACAGTTCTTTCATATCGGGGAATTTTTCGTTTCCCTGAATGGCGTTGAACTTGCCGCCGCGCTCCCGCCCTTGCCAAGCGTCGTCGATGTTGATATACGTCCAGCCATGGTCAATGAGTCCGCTCTCTTTCATCGCCTTGGCCGCCGCTTTCACTTTTTCCGCATCCACCGCTGCCGCCCAGCAATTCCAACTATTCCACCCTAACGGCGGCGTAAGCGCAATCGCGTCGCCGATGACGATGCGAAACTCGCGTTCGTCCTTTCCCGATTTGTTTTCCGCTTTCAATGTTACTTTGAATGTTCCCGCTTTGGTAACTTTTCCCGTAATCCGCCCGGTTTCAGCATCGAGAGTCAATCCATCGGGAAGCTTCGCGGTGGAAAACTTCATCGGACGTTCGCCCGTTGCGGTTATCGTATAGAGAAACGGCGATCCCGGACGCGCGCCAAAGACTTTCGCCCCGTTGATCCGAGGCGTTTTGCCCGGCTTCGGCGTTAGTATATAGGGTTCCTTCTTCTCCGCTTCCGCCGGAGCGGGCGGCTGTCCGTCGATATCGAATTTCGCGTTCGCCCAGGCGGCGAAACCGAAACGGCGGAACGGCCTGTCTTCCTCGGAAGATGACTCCACAACCAACGCCAGCTGTTTTTTTCCCGTTAAATCGACGTCAGCCTCTTTGCTGGCCTCGCCTTCCAAAACTCCGCTGTTCCAAACGCATTGCGCATCGGCGTAGATCATGAATTCCAAACTCGGCGCCGGAAAATTCGGTCGCGGCCTCTGCGCTTGTGTTTGATCGGGACCGGCCGGAGGCTGCCCGCCCGGTTGTTGTCCGCCCGGACGCCGAAAACCCGGCCCGAAATTCGGCATCCCGCTGAAGACGCCCACTGTCGCCTTGAAATTCTTTACTTTACCATCCAACTGAAAAAGCATAACGTTGGGCGAGCGAACCGCGATTCCATGTTCGTATTTCGTTTCGCCGATGGTAAATGGATTTTCCGATTCCGGCGCCTTGATAATCGACGGCATTCGGCGTCCAGGAAATCCCATACCTTGGTCATCGCCGGAAAACAACGAAAGATCGATGCTTTCCAGCCAAACGCTTTGCGTTTCGGCATGAACCAGGACGGGAACGGAAAAAATGAGCAGCCCCATAACCAACAACAGATGCCATTTCACTACGCAGCCCCTTTATTGAAGTGGTTTGGGATGGAATGACCGGAAACGGCCATTTCACAGGAATAAATCGATTCTCTAAAAACGACGGCGTGTTGTCAACGAGACTGCATAGTAAATATCGCCAGAATAATAATTATAATGGACGAAAGAGGGGCGTTGGTTACGAATAGGATTTATGATTTTTTGTCCTGCTAATCCGGCAAATCCTGACCATCTGGATTCAGACAGAAAGAGGAGAGTGAAGGGCTAATCGAAAAGCATCATGCGCTATCCGTGATTAGAAAATTTCGTGGAATTCGAGCCTTTTCGAGATTTCGTGATTCAAAAACGTAATAAAAATGCAGCCTCAGCGCTTTGCTTGAAAGGTTCTTCTCCTTTTCAAGAGAACACTTAATCCAAAGGCAAGAGTATATTAGCTGCGCAACATGAATTATTTAATCCAAGCTTCGCAAAACCGCGCGGCAGGGGCCGCCGTCGGCGCCGGCGATTTTCAAAGGCAGGACGATCAGTTCATACCATCCGGGAACGACGTCCCGCAAATCCAGCCCTTCGACGAGAATAACGCCCTTACCGCAGAGTTCATGATGTACGGGAAATCCGGAGTTGTTGTAGGCTTCGATGGAAAAATAATCGATGCCGATCAGTCGCACGCCTGCGCCGGTCAGGATTTTCGCCGCTTCCAGACTCATGGAAGCGTAATCGCAATGGAATTGGCTATCGGCGATGAAGGAGGAATTGGGCGTTTTGAAAATCAGCCGCTCTACGCCGTCAAGTGAGGGAAGATGCGGCGGCAAAATCAAATCCCTGCAATCGACCTCATGAACCAGGACGGGACCGATTAAAACGTCTAGGGGAATCTCATCCACCGCGGCGCCGTTTTCTACAATATGATAGGGCGCGTCGAGATGAGTGGCGAAATGCGAATTCATCGTCAACAGAGAAACGTTGCATTTGTCTCCCTGGCTTATGGATTGAGAAAACTTGCGAGAAAACGGAATGTCGCCCGGCCAGGGCGGCAGTTCTGATCGCAGGGAAAGAGAGATATCCCAGAGCGCCATCGTCCCGCCGCTTAATCCGCATCCTTGGCGGCGATTTCCCCGCGAAGATATTGATAGGCGGCTTTCAACTGGGGATCGATTTCCAGCATCCGTTCCAACCGGCTGATATGGGTGTAATCCTTCTCCTCTAACTTTTCTCCTTCTTCTCTCGTGAGAGGATCGACCTCGATATCTGGTTGAATGCCTTTCCCGTGGATGCACTCGCCGGAGGGCGTGTAATACTTGGCCACAGTCAAGCGCAGCCCGGCGTCCCCGTCCAGGTTGAACACTTCCTGCACCGAGCCTTTTCCGAAACTCTTTTTCCCGGCGATCTTGGCGCGTTGATTGTCTTTCAATGCTCCGGTAACGACTTCAGAGGCGCTGGCGGAAAATTCGTTGATCAATACCGCCATGGGAATTTGATTGAATCCGTCATCGGGAGTAGGCGCGGCGTAAAAATGACGCGGCGTCGATTTTCGGCCCGAAGTATAAGTAATCAAATCGCCTTCTTTGAGGAAAATATTGGCGACCTTCACCGCTTGATCCAGATATCCGCCCGGATTGAAGCGCAAATCGAAAATCAATTTCTTCATGCCTTCCGTTTTGAGATATCGCAAAGTCTCCAGCAGTTCTTTTTCGGAGTTGGCGTAAAAACTCATTAAGCGAACTCGGCCCACTTCGCCGTCCAACATCTCCTTTGTAATATGCAATTCGGGATTGATGGGTTCGCGCGTCAGCGTAATATCGATAGTTTCGGGCGAGTTGGGTTTTTTCATCGTCAACGTAACTTCTGTTCCTTTCTCTCCCGTGATCTTGGCGACGGCTTTCTCCAATTTATCCTTATAGCTTCCCTCCCAATCCTTTAATATTTCGCCATTGACTTTGACGATGATGTCGCCCGCCTTGATGCCGCTGCGCTCCGCTGGAGTTCCCGGCAGCGGCGCCACGACCAGAACGCCTAAATCTCCTTCCGTATCCCATTCCACGCTGATTCCGACGCCAAAGAATTGCTTTGCTTCATCTGGTTCGCCGGATAGAACGCGCTGCAATTCTTCATGCTGCTTCGGCGGCAAAAACTGGCTAAACGGGTCTTTCAGTCCGATTACTAAGCCATTGGCGGCGAAGTTCCATAAATCCAAAACCGTCGGCGTGGCATCGTCAGGTCTTTTTTTGATGGCCAGCTCGATGCTTTTTTCGATCTGACTCGCGTAAAAATTGCGTATTTCCTTGCTGGTGGCGGAAATATCGTAGGTCGCCGCCATAATCTCGCTCGTTACCGGCATGACGTGCGCCAAGCAAATCCAAGCCGTCTTAAAAACATCGGCGAAGTCGACGCTCTCTTCGAAACGGTCGTTAATGTATTTGCTTACCTGGTAAAAATTGCGCTGGCCTAACCCATTCTCGTATCCCGTCCCGGCATAGGAGAAGGCCGCAACCAATAAGAGTAGAAATGGCGTATATAGAAAGCGCTTCATAAACTCGACTCCGATAAGAAATGTCAGCCTTTTTAAATTAATCCGGCTGAAAGGAATTCTCTCTATATATGATAGCGTAAATTTTAGGTCTTGCGATAACGTATGTTTCTTAAGTATTGTAACCTCAAATTACGATTGCGTAGAGTGCTCGTTATGATCTCGCAAATCCAAATTCTGTGATTCCTAAATATCTTACAAAAAATCCCGAACTTCGCTTTTTTTCAGTAATCTTACCGTAAAATAACCAATTCTCTTCCATTCATGAAATGGCTCCCATTCACCTGATGCATGCCGGAATGGCGATCAAACTCATCACCGCCGGGTAGCATGAACTCAATTGCTCCTCCGTCGCTCCTAGCCGCCTCGCCATCGCCCAGCAGCCCGCGCTCTCCCACGGTTGACCCGCATGCCAGGAGACCAGTCCGGAATAAAACCACGCTTCGACGTTCGATTGCAGCGTCACTTTATGCCTCATCTCCGCCATCAGATCGTAGGCTTCCTTGACGCGGCGTTGCTGCAACAACAGCCAAACCGTCTTAGTCAAATCCTGCATGGCGAGTTCGGGCGCTTGATGCTCTCCCGCACCCGCCAAGACGCGCGCCGCCATATCGAGACGGTCGATCGAACGGTAAAAATTCATCGCCGCCAAGAAAATCGTTGGATTGGCGGGCTTAACGATCAACGCAAGGTCGAACAACATGCCCGCCGTGATATTGTCGCCATCTCCGCTCGCCGCATAAGCGCCTTTCAAGAGGCCTTCTTCCACGAATCCGGGAAAGCGCAATTCCGTTTCCGCCGCGAATTCGTAACTTTCCTTCGGCTTGCCGCCCTTGCCCAATAGCACGGCGATCTGCACCCAGCCTTCGTAAAACAGCGGATAAATGGCGACGGATTTACGGAAATTTTGCAAGGATTTTTCCCAGTCTTCCGGACGTTGTTGATGCTCCCACAACATGCGGTAAGCGCGTCCCAAATAGGCGTATTGATCGTAGAATGAATAATTGCGCTTGGAATTGTCGAGCTGTTCGATGGCTGCGCGCAAAAGATTGTCGTCTCCCTTGCTCATGCCGTGGAAATAGGACGATTTGCCCAATTCGTACAGCGCTTCTCCATCGTCAGATAGGTAAGCGATCGAATCTTTCAGCGATATATGCGCCTGGTCATAGAAATATTGCCGCTGGCTGGGATCGAGCTCCGCCTTATGTTTGTAGGTCGTATTCAATTGGCGCATCATATCCCCGACGATGTATCGATGAATGGGATGGAAAAGAAAACTGAAAACAATCAAGCCTCCCGCCAAGGCGAATCCCTTAACGCCCATCCACGATGAGGACATCCAAGACGCGCGCCATTCCCATTCCCGCCCGCCAGCGTAATAAGCGAAATAACCGAGATTCGCCAAAAACAAGCAGCTGGCCGCCGCTTCGTGAAACGGAAATCCAAACAAGGCCCGCATCAACGTTCCTACCGTGGCGGCCGCGGCGATTAATCCCCCAAACGGCGGCGACGGCGATCGCAGCAATTTGACGATATTCCATCCATGCAGCGCCAAGAGCCAGAGAATCAACGCGAGGCCTGGCAGTCCCAATTCCGCCCATCCCTGCAAATATTCGTTATGGGCTTGCTGGGAATAAGCCCCATCCTTCGGCAATCCGAGGCGGGTGTACGGATATTTCTCGAACCAGCTCTCCTGATAGGAAGGATAAAGATATGGCCAGGAAGAAAATCCCACGCCCTCCAGCGCATGCTCGCGCGCCATCAGCAGCGATATCCACCATACGCGGGGATAGGTGCCGGACAACAAATCGTCCTTCGATTGCCGGAAACGATACATTACATTCTCGATGCCCTTTTGCCCGATCGGCGCTTGCGACAATACGACTAAAAGAATCAATAAGACTCCCAAAGCCCCGCCCCCGGCGCCTAGCCATTTCTTTGGAGACATCGCCTTCCAAAAATCGTTCCTTCGCGCAAACCGTCCCTGATATAAACGCAAAAATCCCAAACCCACGATCGCAAGTCCCGGCGGCATCATCAAGACTACGCCCCGGCTGCCCCCTAAAAAAACAATGGTTAGCGCCAGAGCGATATAAACGCCGAAAAAAGCGGACCATCTCCAGCGCCTATTCCTCCGCCACAATAAAATGGCGTATAAAACCGAAATCCAAAGATACGCCGAGCTGGGATTGTTATGTCCTAAAAAAGAGCCAAGGCGCTGCCGCTCGTAACTGCCCGGCGTAAGGGTCAAAGCAGGAAACCACTTCCATGAAAAAGCGGGTTTTTCCGTAAACAATTGCCGCAGGCACCCCGCCAAGATAAACGCTCCCGCCATGAACGCCGCCCAGGCGAATAAGCGCCGGAACTTGCGGTCGCGAAAACACGCCGTCCATAACGGGAAAGAGGAAAGAATCGCAGCGAATATGAAAAAGTTGAGCCGCGCGCCGGGATTGGGCGCCGTGAAGCTTCGGATGCCCGACCACAGCAATAGTCCCAAAGCGGGAAGATAATACGGATGCCAAACCAAAACCAACCGCTCAGCGCATAGACTATGCAACAAGTAAAACAACCACGCCGATAACGCCAGGTATTGCCCTAAAAGCAATTTGTTAATCAAGGGATTGGTGTAATAAGCGTTAAAATACGTTGCCGTGGAGATCAATTGAAAACACAGCGTTATATAGACGGCATATAAAAAAAGCCGGGCGAGCGGCGAAGAAGCCTCTTCATTTCGGCGTTGCATTTATTCCTCTCCCATTTCGTGCAGCGGCAAACTCACTGTAAACGTTGTTCCCGCGCCGAGCGTACTGGCCACATCGATCCTCCCATTCATAGAGGTTACGATTTGATGAACGATAGAAAGCCCCAAACCCGTGCCTTCCGCCCGCTTAGTGAAAAACGGATCGAAGATTTTTTCCAATTCGTCCTTAGCGATGCCGCTTCCCTCGTCGGTTACGTCCACGATCGCTTCCTTGCCCCGGCGGCGCATATGAACGCGCAGTTTCGCCCCAGGCGGCGATTTTTCCATGCTCTGCAGCGCATTCAATAGCAGATTGACGAATACGGCCAACATCTGCCCCTCGTTGGCGTAAATATACGCCGGTTCCGGCGGCAAGGTACTTTCTACGATTTTTTTGCCCGCTTGATACTTCACCAAGGAAATCGAGCGTTCGAGAATTTCCCGCAAATCGCGAACCGCCGGCGCATCCCGCTTGGGCGACGCCAACGATAATAACCGGTCTATTAAATTCTGACACTTCTTGGCTTCTTCATCAATGAGATCGATTTCCTTGCGATAGGGATCGTCTATAGCGCATTTCTGACGCAGGTAATCCGCGCATGAACGTATCACCCCCAACGGATTGCCGATTTCATGCGCCAATCCGGCGGCGATCTGGCCTGCGATGCTCAAACGATCGGACCGAAGAATCGCCCCTCTTTGCGGAACGTTGGGATTCTGCTCCTGGGCCAGCGCTATGCAATACCGCATTCCCTTATGCGAAAAAAACGTCGGATAGATTTTAATTGGATGGGGAAAGTCGTCATCGGGAATCGTGATCGTCTCCTCCATTTTCGTTTCCGCATGAAACCGCAAAAGCAGCGCGTTGCGGATCGATTGCGCGCATTCCGGCCAATCTCGATCTCCCGGTTTCGGCAGCGATAAGAGTTTTCTCGCCTCCTTCGAGGCCGCCCGCAATTCGCCCTGCTCGTTCACTAAAAAAAACTCCGCCGGAAAGCGCTGCGCAATCTCCCTCCATAGCGCGTTGGCTTCCGACAACCTCTCGGCGTTGGAATTCATGTCGTCAATCCACCCCCGCGCCATCCGGATCGCCACCCACATGAACAGCAATCCCGATAGACTAAGCAGATAATCGGCGGGATTGTATCGCATATAATTTATGGAATCGACGGAATCGTAGGATAGTAAAAGCCCATAAATAGAGATTAGCAGTACGGTGGCCGCCGCGCCATCCACAATCCAATTGGCGAATTTTTTCGCCCTCGGAGTCAACAACGCTAGCGATAAAGGCGGCAGAAACAGAAACCACAATTGATTTCCCGCGTCGGGTATGACGATCAGGAAAAAAACATAAAACATATCCACCGCATAGGAAACAAGACTTATCAGCGTCGTCCCTATCGGCGGGCTTTTTCGTTCCTCTTTTTCCTCAAGGCGGCGGTGAGCGAACCAAAGAAGAACGATCAACACAAGCGAAACGGAAGTATAAACGATCGTGGGAAGCGTAACGCTAAGATTGTAAATTCTCGCACGATACACGGAAGCGGATAAAATCCACTCATAAGCGACGGAAGTGGGTATCAAAAACCATTTATTCACCAAAAGAAAGCGGAAAATCAGCCGTTCCCGTTCTTCTGCGGAGGCGTATTCGACCGGCGATTCCATTCTTTCCTCCCTCTCGCTGGACTCTGTTTAAGATGGCGTTAAGCGAAACGCTGTCCGCCCAACTCAACTGGATAGAACCATTAGAACAATATTGATGCCCATCCGCATAGCTTGTTCGCGGATTTCCGGCGAATCGCCGGGATGAACGCCTTCGCTCTCCATACCGTCGCCGATGTCCGTATTGAACGTGTAGAGAACGGCCAGCCGCCCATCCAAGTAAATCCCATAAAGATGAGGCGGCCCCCCGGCGTGTTCGTGGATTTTCGGCAGCCCATTATCGAAGCGGTAATAGATGGAATAGACGGGATGATCGTTGGGCAATTCGGCTAAGGGACGATCAGGCAGGACTTTGGCGATCTCTTTGCGGAACGATGCGTCCATTCCATAATTGTCGTCCGCCCAAAGAAATCCGCCGCGCTGCAAATAGTCCCGCAGCCGTTGCGCCTCGGCGTCGGAAAATTTCACCGTGCCATGCCCGTTCATATAAAGAAGCGGATACGAAAAAAGTTCGGGATCCAGGGGAGCGACTACGGCTTCTTCCGGCGCCGTCTGATTGTTGTCCGCCGTGTGAAGATGAAGCCTCCTCTTCAATTCCAACAGCAGATTAGGCAACGAGGTGGGATTGCTGTACCAATCGCCTCCACCCGTATATTTCAAGCGGGCGATCGTCAACATATCCTCCGTCCTGGCAATACAAAACAAAGGAACAATCCCAAAGAGAAGACACAATAACACGCGCCGTTTATTGCCGATTATCATAATTTCTTCGTTATCTTTCATTATTTTGCCAGTAGGGCGGATCGAGCGAAGAGAGCCCCGCATTATTTGTCATCATTCATCATTCATCACTCATCATTTATTTAATCTTCCTTCTCCCCCAGTGGGAAGCGCCCGCGCGGCGTATAGATCGCCCCTTGGGGATCGAGTACGCTCTCCATCAAATAAAACGCGTCGGCTTCCATAACGCCCAAAGAAACGTTTTCATATTTCCGGTAATCGATGCGTGAAGGACGGCCGGTATTCTTCCCGCGCCCGATTGTCAGATGGGGAGAAAATGGCTTTTTATCGAAAGAGATTTTCGCTTCCTCTAATGCGGCGCGGATGGCGTTCTCCAAAGATGCTATTATTTCTGATCCCTTCCTAATGCCTACCCATAACACCGATAAAGGGCCTTGTTTGGGAAATTGCCCGGCGCCGCCCATCTCGAAGGAAAAAGGCCGGAACGAATGGGCGATGGGAAGCAGACTGCGCTCGATGATTTCAACCTGGCTTTCCGCCATTTCGCCCAAAAATTTCAAAGTAAGATGGCAATTCTGGGGCCGGATCCAGCGGACGCCCGGCGCCTCCGGATCCAATTGTTTTTGAAAACGCCCTATGGCTTCATGAAGACTGTCCGTCAAGTTAATAGAAATAAACGCTCTCATGGCTCCGTTCCTCGATCAATCGTTTTCTCTTCCCCTTTTTAATGCGGGATTCCTTGACCTTGTTCATGGTCTCTTTAATATGCAAGACAGTAAAGGTTCGTTCATTCGCCGAGACGGCGCCGCGTCTCGCGCGCTTGACATCCTCATTTAGGAAATGGAACCATGTTTTTTATTTTATGGACGATGACATTTCTTCTTGGCTGCGTGGCGCAGTCGTTCATCCTCGCCCAATATTTCGTTCCCGGCCTCCTGCTCTACGGCTTCGCGGGAACACTTTCCTATTTGCTGCTCTCCTTTCCTCGCGGAGAGACAAGTTCCATCGGGGAAGAAAACGGCTCCAACGATAAAATCGCCAAAGACCTCGATGGCTTGGCTTTCGTTCTCGGATTGATCTCCTTGTTCGTCTGCCTATGGCTTGTCCATTCGGGTTCCAAAACGACTTTCCCGCCCTCGCCGCGCCTCGGTTACGCACTTCACTTTTGGCTGGGTTTCCTCGTCTTGACTCTCTTTTCCGTCCGGCGCCCGCTTATGGCGGGATTTCGTCTCGAAACGAAACAATCTCTCCTTCCCCTCGCAGGTTTGCTGCTCTTTTCTCTCTGTCTCGGCGTCTATCGTCTAACCAGCGTCCCCTACACTATCCACGGCGACGAAGGCATGGTGGGCCTTTATGCCCGCACCATCGTTGCCGGGAATATCGAAACGTTATTCTCCACGTCCTGGTACGCGATTCCGCAGTTCTTCTTTTTCCCTCCCGCCTGCGGCCTCTATCTCTTTGGAGACAGCCTTTTCGGATTGCGCATGAGCGCCGTCATTATTGGAACACTAAGCGTAATCCCTTTCTATCTTCTAACTCGTTCCTGGTGGGGCTGGAAACCGGCGTTCTTCGGCGGGTTGCTGTTGATCGGCAACCATTGGTTTTTGCACTTGATGCACAGCGGAGTGAATTACGTTCAGGCTTCCTTCTTCGCCATGCTTCTGCTATGCCTTAACGTCTTCGCCCATCGCCGCCGCTCGCTGGGACTATACGTTTTGTCGGGATTGGTCATAGGTCTTGCGCTTCAATCTTACCAAGCCAATCATATTCTCCCTTTCTTATGGCTGGCCACCCAAATTTGGCTTTTCTTTTTGCGCAAGATCCGCTGGCGCTGGTTTGCCATCTCTACCGCCGCGCCTCTCGTCGTCGCTGCGCTAACCATATCGCCCCTTTGGATTCACGATATCGTCAAAAGCGGCAAAACGGAGATGTTTTCCTCGCGGGCCGAAGGCGTAGCGGCCTGGACGCCTAGCGGACAAAGACATTTGAACGGCGCCTACCGGACGAACGGCGATTCCACGCAGTTATGGAGAGAGCAATTCTCGCGGGCGCTGCTCGCCCCCATCTACTATCCCGACACGAGTATGCAATACGGCGGCAAATCGCCGTTTCTTGACCGCATCGCCTCGGTCTTCTTTATATTCGCTTTTTTTATTATGGCGCGGCGCTTTTACGACGAGCGTTGGAGCCTTCCTTTCGGGTGGATTTTCGGCGTATTGCTCGCGGGCGGCGCATTGACGGTGGATGCGCCCTTTTATCCCCGGCTTGCGGGCTTGAGCGCGATTCTTTTTCTCCCCATCGCCGGATTGTTCGCATCTGTGATGTCCACAGGAAAGCGGGAAGACGAAACCCAACCGGCGGCGATTCTCTTCCTTCTGGTTTCGATTCTCCTTGCCAACGGCCTCAATTGGCATCAGTATTTCCACATCTACGCGCAGGACGTAAATTTGCAGAATATCCATTATCCCCAAACGCGCATGGCCTATTTCATCCTAGAAAAAGGTCCGCAAACGAATTGCTTCGTCTTTTCCGGCGGCAATTGCCAATTCAACAGCGGAACCGTCCGCTTCGCCGCCAAGGGATGCCGGGGGCAAGATATGGAGGCGATTCCTCCCGGCTTCGGACCCGGCACTGTCGCCGTAATTGTCGAAGAGCCGCGCCTTGACCTGCTTCCGGCGATTAAAGAAAAAATGCAGGGCGCCAAGATCGAAGAATTCTTTTCGCCTTTAACCGGCGCTAGATTGTTTACCACCCTATACCGAGAGTGAACGCTATGCCATCCAACTTTCAGACTTTCTACAAAAACGTTCTCGAACATACCAAGACCACCGGCTCCATCGCTCCCAGTTCGCGCCATCTCGCCGCCGCCATCACCCGCTTCGTCGAACGGCAAGACGCTCCCATCCTCATCCTAGAAGTGGGGCCGGGAACCGGTCCCTTCACCGATTTCCTCGTCAAAAAACTGCGCGAAGGCGATCTCCTCGAATTATGCGAAATGAACGGCTCCTTCGTGGAGCATCTCCAACGGCGTTTGGAGGAAGAACCGGATTGGCGCGCCCATAAAGAACAAGTAACGATCCACCATAAACCCGTTCAAGAACTAGAAGAGAAAAATCCCTTCGACTTTATCGTATCCGGCTTGCCCTTCAATAATTTCGAGCCAGACTTGGTGCGCAGCATCCTATCGTCGTATTCGCGCCTATTGAAACCGGAAGGGGTACTGACGTTCTTCGAATACGCGGGGGTGCGCTCCATGAAAAAACTAGTCGCGGGAAATCAGGAAAGAATGCGAGTAAACGCCGTGGAAGCGGTTTTGCGGGAATTTTTAACAAAATACGAAAAAGAACAAATCTTCGTCGCCTTGAATCTTCCCCCTTCCGTAGTTCACGTCTGTCGCATCCGCGAACCGTTCAAATAAAAAAATCATCTTCTTTGACGGGATTGCGAATCGATTGCTCCAGACCGTTGACGACGTCCCGGTCGAAGGCGCGGCCCGCCAAACGGGCGACGATGCGAAGCGCCCGTTCCTGCAAGTCGCGCTCGGAGGCGCTTTCCCGATTCCAACGATGCAGCAGCGCGGCGAAGGTATACGCCGCCGCAATGATCCGCGATCCCAAAGGAATCTGGTTTCCCTTCAATCCATCGGGATACCCCTTGCCGTTCCACGCCTCGTTGACGTGATAAACGATCTGTCCCACATCCTTTGGCAAACCCAAACTCTGGACGAAGCGCAGGCTCAACTGCGGACCTTTCATCCGCTGTTCGTCGAGAGTCATTTCCGTCTGGAAAGCGCGCAGCATTCCCGTATCGTGCAGCAGCGCGGCGTAAGTGATATGGCGCTTCTCCCGCTCGTTGAGATGCAATTCCCGCGCGATGCGATGCGCCCAATGGCAGGTGATCGCCGTTACGCCCGGCCGGGAAGGATCGTGCGTTTCGATCAAGTTGGCCATGCTGCGCAGCGCCTTCACCGTGATGGTCCGTTCGCCCTCATGGATGCGCGCGTTGCGCAGGGCGATGACGGCCTGCTCGGCGAAGGTAACCAATATCTCCCGGTCGCCCGGCGTAAAATCTGAATCCTTGTCCGCGACGGTGATGACGCCCTCGATGTCGTTGTCGAAAAGAGCGGCGGACATGTAGCATTCGGAAGGATAAGCGTCTCCCGAATCCTTCCACGGAGGCTTGGCCCCGCCGTGCGGATGGTAAATGACGGGATTAAAATTCTCAGCCACCCACCCCGGCAAACCTTCGCCCATTCTTAATGGTTTTTGGCCAATTTCGTTTTTTTCCAATCCCAGCGCCACTTCAGGAACGATTTGCTGTTTGGCGATGTTCGCCAGCATAATGGAACATTTCTTGGTTTTGAGCAGCTGCCGCGTCAACTGGCCGATCTTGGGCAGCAATTCTTTGAAGGTTATGCTGGAGGAGGAAATCAAGCGGTGAACCACATGGATGGTGGAGAGCGCCCTCCGGCGTTGGTTCATCCTCTCTTGCGTCAAAGCGTTATCCAACGCCGCCGCGCCGCCCGTCGAAAGCAGGCGGATCAAAAACTGCTTCGTATCCGAAACGCCCTCCGCCCAATCCGTAAATGTAAGAAAAAGGCCGATTAGATAGCGATTGCGAAAAAAGGGAATGGCGAGACAGGCGCTATTTTCTTCCGTTAAAACAACGCCCTCCTGCTCTATCGATCTTTTGAACCACAATCGCAATGGATCGCTCTCCGACAGCGGCTGCAGCAGAGAAGACGATGGAGAGGGCATGTGTTCGATATATTCGTAACGCGTAACGTCCAGATTGCGGCTTTTCAACAACGATTGCGGATAGTTCCGGACGCAGGCGGGATAAAATTCTCCATCTTCATCGACCAGAAGAATCAAGCCGGAGTCCAGACAAAGAGCCGTGAGCAATTCGTCCATAATCCGCTTGAGCAAATCGCCCAGGTCGATCACGGCGATGGTCTCCGACCATATGGTATGCACCAATTCCAGATCGTCGTGATCCTCCAGCGTAACCGCTAGGGATGATAGATAGCCCTCGATGATTTTCAGCAACGAATCCAAAAACGTCCGCCGCGAACTCTCGACATGGCAAACGCCGACGCCTCCCAGATATTGGCCCCGGTATTTGAAAAAGGAAAAACCCTGCAAATACCCGTCGCAACAGGGCCCGCTGCAGCGGCGGCAAGAGGAAACCGATCTTTTTTCGTATTGTTCTTTACACCAAAGGCGTTTTTCGTCCCTCCGCGCTTCGTCGTCCGCCGATACCGGGCAATACGGCCCCCGCCCATCGCCGGGAAAAGGATAACGGACGAAATTCTCGTCCGCGATCCACCAATGCGCTTCCGGCAAGATCGTCGCCAGTCCTTCATGCAAGGCGGAGATATAGGGATTCTGCGCGAAATCGCGAAACGATATCCGGACTATTGGCGATTCAACCATGATTTTCGTCAAGTTCCAGAACGGCGTCGATCGAGGTTTTTAGCTCCGAAAGCGCTTGTTCGTCCTGAATTTTTTCTCCGGCGGCGTCCGCAATGTAAAACACGTCCGTCACCCGGTTTCCTTCCGTTATGATGCGCGCGAAATAAATATTCATTTTCATCTCCGAAAGGATGGAAGTCAAATCCTGCAATAATCCTCTTCGGTCCGCGCAGCGTATCTCTAGAATATTATATTTCGCCGAAATGTCATTGAATATTTTTACTCTCTTTTCGAAACTCGAACGGCCCAATTGGGATTGGCCGGGAGACTTGGGAATCCGGGGCAATTTCCCTTCCAACGTCAAAATTTTATGCAACCGTTCCTGCAAGAGCAATTGCCGGGATTTGTCGATCCGCTTCTCGCCCAAGGTTTCCCGTATGACGATGTTGTTGGCGACGATTCCGTCCGACCGCGTGTTCAGCCGCGCCTCTTCGATCGAAAAATTCTCCAGCATCACCGCCGTGCAAATCCGGTTGAATAAGCCGACTTTATCCTTTGTGACGAGCACAATCTCCAAACAGGATGGATCGATATGGGGATATATGTCGATCACCGCTTTTCCCGCCTCATGCCGCTGCAAGGCTTTCAGATGCTGGCGGATATTGTCGATCGACTGGTTCAACAAATAACTGGGTGGAAGATAATCCAAATGTTCCTGAATCAGGCGGTGATCGTACTCTGGCGTCAACTTCGCGATGATCTTCTCTTTTTGCGTAAGAATATGATCCCCAAGTACTTTTTCATCCGGCGAATCGCTGACGAACAATTCCCGCGCCGCCAGATACAATTGCCATAAGAGGTTATTCTTCCATTCCGTCATAGATTCGGGCGAGACGGAGCGCATATCGACGTAAGTCAAAAGATACATCATATCCAGATCGTCGATGCTCTCGAACGCGTCGGAAAAATCGCCCGCCGTTTGCGAATCCGACAAATCCCGCCGCTGCGCCGTCTGGCTCATCAACAAATGGTGCGCGATGAGAAAAACCAGTTGTTTGCGCTTTCGTTCCGGCAGCCTCATGCGGCGGGCGATATCGTCCGCCAAACGCGCTCCGATGAGAGAATGGTCGCCGTTCCGTCCCTTGCCGATGTCATGGCAGAGAACCGCCAGCCGCAACGCGTCCTTATCCTTGCAATCCCGCCATAATAGAGACCTCTCCGCCGCGTATTTCATTGTATCTTCGAAAAGATGCTCCAAATGATACAAGCATAAGAAGGAATGCTCGTCGACCGTATATCGATGGACGAGATCGTAGCGGACCAGATTGGCGATGCCGCGCCATTCGGGAAAGAGACATTCCCATAGTCCGGTTTTTCTCATCTCCTGGATGGCGTTTTCGACGCTGAAAGGGAGAGAAAAAAACTTTCGCAGCAAGGCGGCGCTGTCTTTATCGTGAAGAAAGGCTTGATCGACCAGTTCAAGGTTGTCGCGAACCGCCGTCGCCGCCTCTTCCGAAAGAATGGTCTTCTGTTCGGCGGCGTGGATGAACGCCGTAATGAGCCGTTGGGGATTATGTTCGAAAAAATGCAGATCCGGCGGGATGTGAATCCGATTGTCGCGCATAAAAAAGCCCTCCGCCAATGGCTTGCGGGCTTTGATGCGGAAATGGGAAAAAAACGGCGCGGGAGAACATTTGTTGATCATATGTTTGGCGAAATTGGAGAGCGTCGTCGCATGTTGAAAATAATCCCGCATCATCTCCTCTTCCGCCAAACGTCCTCGCCGGTCCTGATAGCCCAGGCGCAGCGACGTCTCGTGTTGCAGGGGCATAGCGAGCACGTCCTGCTCCTTCTTCGTCGTGAAATGAAGATCGTTTCGAAGACGCCAAAGAAAAGTAATGGCGTCTCGCACCCGGCTCATTCTCTGATCGTCAATCAGATGGCTCCTCATCAGATGAACCAGATTCATCGTCTGGCATTTGTTGAGCGAGCCGAGCCATAGGCCGAAATGATAATCCCGCAAACCGCCCAGGCTCTCCTTGATGTTGGGCTCGGTTATATTGATCGTCTGGCCGAAACGATTGATCCTCTCCTCCCTTTCCGCGATTTTCCGCCGGATATGCTCCTTGCGTCCCCGGCGCAAGGAATGCCAAAGATCGGTTTTGAACTTCTCGAACAAACGCCAATCCCCGGCCAGAAAGCGGCTCTCCCACATGGCCGTTTGGCTATGCGGGTCCACGGCGGGATCGATGGCTTCGCGGCAGCTGCGGCACGTATGGCCGACTTTAAATCCCATATCGTACAACGTGCGGTAAAATTCTTTGATTAATTCCTGTTCCTTTCCATCCAACGACTTGGAATAAAGAAACAGCAAATCGATGTCCGATTGAGGATGCAACTCTCTCCGCCCATAACCTCCCTGAGCTAAAAGGAGAATATGGCCGGGTAAATCGTCCATATTCAATCGTTTCTGAGCGAGATCGAGAATGAGGCGAATAATAAGTGAATCGGTGGCGTCGGTTATCTCGCGGACGACTTCCCGCGGATTTTCGTCCGTTTCATGCAAATGCCGTATCGCCAGCATATCGTTCTTATAATGGGCGAAAATTCGCGAGATATCGGAATCGAGAGTAGGCGCAGGAGCCATAGCGGGATAGTATACAGCCATTTGATTTTACTTAACTTAATATTGACCAGAAGCGTAGGGGGCGCCGAGCGAAGTCTATTCGTTCTATACCCTGAAAACGCGCTTGCGCTCGTTAATAATGATAATTCTCGATGCTTCGACCACCAAGGCTTCGAATACCAAGATGGTTGCATCGAATGACCACGCATTCCCTATGAATCGAATACATCCTATGAGCCGCCGAATCGGCGGTCAAGGTTATTTACGGCCAAAGATATTGCTCAATAATCCTAAAAACAAGAGACGGCGAAAGGAGAGAACGATTGCCTGCGTTAAAAATCGCTCTCTACTTCCGCCGTCTCCTAGGATTTTCCATTAGACGGTAAGCGCCGTTAACTTATTTTTCTTCGCCCTCTTTTTTGACTTTATGAGCAATGATCTTAACCGCTTGTTCGAAATCGAAACCGACTTTCTTTCCGTCCTTCGTCGTGTATTTATCGTCTTTCCAGTTCGGATTGCCTTCTTTGACATGGCACTTCAAGCAAGTTTTTTCCTCTGGTTCCCATTCATGCTTTACGACGGCGTCTTTTTTGGATTTTATGTGTTTTTCGCCCGGTCCATGGCACATTTCGCATTGAACGTTGGCCATTTTGAGGGAGGTTTCGTCGTTTTCCACGAATTTTGCGAATCCACCCGGTTCGCCGAATGCCGTCGTATGGCATTTCAAGCAAACGGGATTACTGCGCTCGTCGCCTTTCAGCAACGAAAAAGCCTCGGCGTGCTTCGATTTCGACCAATCGTCAAAATAGAGGCCGCTGGATTTTTTGTTGTGGCACATCTTGCATTTGGTTGCGCCGACAAAAGCAATTTTTTCCTTATCTCCGGCTTTTTCCTCCCCTAAAATCGTTAGTGCGGGCAGAATGATAAACGCCAGAAGTCCAAAGAGAAGCGCGAGTTTGATGATACTTTTCATCGATATGGATCCTCCACAGCAAAAAATTTTAGCTATAAATTAGCTATATTCCCATTCAACGATATATTAAAGCCGCGGGAACGCCGAATGACAAGACGGATAAAATCGCCCTATCGGACTTTTCACTATCGCAGGAGGCTCTTGCAAAATTAATAAAATCCGCTTTTAATTCTCCCCCAAGTTTGGGGGGAGTTAGAGGGGGGTTGATTTTATTAGACTTAAGACAACCCCCTCCCAACCTCCCCCAGGCTTGGGGGAGGAATTATAGAGTTTTGCAAGAGGCTCGCAGGATCGAAAATCAATCGGATAGAAAACCTACTTCCACCAATTTCCTGCGCAAATCGTCCTCCTCCGCTTTCGACAAATCGCGCAAGGGAGGCCTGCACCAACCGGCGGGGATTCCCTTCATCCGCAAACCAGCCTTGATATTGGCGATGAGATTCTCGTTGACGGCGGGAGCGACGGTGTTAGTGATTTTGTTCTGCAAACGGCGCGCTTCTTCCCAATTCCCGGCGCTGGCCGCCTTATGAAATGCCACAAACGTCTCCGGCAGCCAATTGGCGAATGCGGCAACGATCGCCAAGCCTCCCAAACGGTAAGCATCATATTCGTGTTGATCGATGCCGCAAAAAACGCGGAATTTCTCGTCTTGGATTTCGTACCATTTGGCCATCGTTACCAGCGATCCGCTCTCTTTGATTCCCCGGATATTGCCGCAGCGTTTCCGCAACTCCTGCACCGCTTGGAACGAATAAGGATTCCCCGTGCGGCCAGGAATATTGTACAAGAAAAGCGGCGTATCCCCGATCGCCTCGGAAACGGCCTGTATATAAGCGATCACCGCCGCATCGTCGCAGCCGAAAAACCACGGCGAGAGTACGGCGATTCCGTCCACGCCTGCTTTGACCGCATGACGCGCGATGTCGAGGGTATCGGGAAGAAGGTTATTGCTCGATTGGATGATAATGACGGCGCGGCCCGCCGTCTGTTCGACGGCGATATCGATAATGCGTTTCCGCTCCGCTGGGGGAATCAAAGGCCCTTCCCCAGTAACGCCGGTGACGAACAATCCATGCACGCCATGTCCGATTAAAAAGTCCAGGATTTCCCTAAACGATCTTTCGTTGATGGTTTCGCCGCCCTTTTCGAAAGGGGTGGGTACAGCAGGAAAAACACCTTCGAATTTACTCATGAGTTCGATTCCTTTCGTAGTCGCTTTCGCGGTGATGTTATTTTGTTAACTGCATCGGATGGTTCAAGGACAGAATCAACCCTGCCCTTGCCACCCTACTGTATTGTTGGGCAACGCTTCGCTTTGAGCCCACCCTACCTCTGATCTTTCCCCATAAGCCGAAAGTATTATTCAAGGGCAGAAACAACCTTGCCCTTGCCACCCCATTAATAATTGTTTTCATCATTCATCATTCATCATTCATCATTCATCATTCCAAAACGCGGGCAATCGGCTTGATGTTATCTACGATCCATTGCCGCATTCGTTCGCCTTCCGGCGTTTGTTGCGGAGCGGAAATAAAATCTAAATTCAATCCCAACCGCTTTTCCAGGCGGGAAGCGAGAATCGGCCAGAGTACGCCAATATCGCCAATAAGCGGCAGGCTGCCTTCCAAGCGCGCGAATCCCGACATTTCCATCCGGAATGGAATCTGCATCAGCTTCGTTTTCGGCAATCCCTTGTCGATAGCTTCCTGAACCTTGCTGGACTCCCGTTCGAAGCGCCAGGCTTGGTCCAATGCGGAGTCCAAATCGAGGCGGATCAATTTTTTCTTTTCCAAACTATAAACGGGACGATCTTGCCAAGCGGCCCATATCCCATGACCCGTGTACATCTCATAAGGGCCGTCGTGAATCTCCTGGGTCAAGGCCACCGCCGATTCTATGATGACATCCGCCGAGGCCAACAGATCGGCGATCAAGCGTCCGCGCTGGCTGATAGCGATGCTGTCGCCGATCGACAATCCCACAGCGCCGCCGCCCACCAACTGCGGAATGGTTACAAGAACGGGAAATCCTTTTTTCGCTCCCTGCCCCAGCATCGTGCGCTCGTCCGCATATCGTCCTGCAACGGCTTCGAATGAAGCAGCTTCCTGCTGCGCCTTTCGTTGAATCCGCTCCGCCATGCGCTCGATCCACAATCCCATTGGATAGCCCATATTTCCGGCGGCTTTAATGATGTTTTTCCCATCGGCGGCTTCTCCCGCCTTCAACAATTCGCTATCCAATTCGGCGTCAAACTCGATGATATCCAATTGTTCCCGATCCAAGCGCGTAAATTCGAAAACGCCGCCGCGCGGCAGCCATTCCGCCTTTACACCCAACGATTGGCCATCCACGCGTTTGACGCAATCCAGCACGCCCCCCATCTCATGGGCGATTACCGCCGAACTGGTCGTAACGCCATCCACAACGCCAACCCGCATCAATTCCGCGATCAACGTTGTGATTCCTTCATGAATATTCGGTCCGCTGCCGGTAACGACGGCAATCTTGCCGCCCCTCTCCTTCGCTTCGCATAATAGATTGACGGCGCTTTCGACGCGCTGCTGCGTCTCTAAGGGTATAGATCGAAACCACTCCTCAATTCTCGCTCGCTCTGGTTTTATCATGAAAGCCGCCTTTTCCCCTGCAGTCGATTTCATCGTCATATTGTATATAAAAGTAATGGATTTACGCCATAAAAGCAAGGAGCCGGACAACTCAACTTTTTTTCATTTTATCGTTACAATAAGAACTCGGCGGCATCCGCCGATCCATTCCAAAACAGGAAACGAAAAACATGTCTATTCTCGGAGTAATCCCCTCCCGCTATGCTTCCACGCGCCTTCCCGGCAAGCCTCTTGCGCCCATCATGGGCAAAAGCCTTATCCGTCGCGTCTGCGAACAAGCTATGAAATGCCAAACGCTGGATTATCTCTGCGTCGCTACGGACGATCAGCGCATCGCCGACGAAGTCCTATCCATCGGCGGACGCGCCGTCATGACCTCCCCTACCCACCCGTCGGGAACCGACCGCATCGCCGAAACCGTGCAGATTCTCGAAAAAGAGGGCGTCATCCGCCCCGAAATCGTGGTCAACATCCAAGGCGACATGCCTTTTGTCCATCCGTTGATGATCGACGAAATCGTAGAAGCGCTCAAAGCGGATTCCTCCATCCCGATGGGAACTTCCGTCTATCCCCTCGCTCACGAGGAGGATTACGTCAATCCGGCTATCGTGAAAACCGTCATGGATCTCCAAGGATTCGCCCTCTACTTCTCTCGTTCCCATATTCCCTATCCTCGATCGAAAACCGGATTGCCCATCTACGACCATATTGGCATATACGTTTATCGCCGGGATTTTCTGATGAAACTATCCCAACTGACGCCCACGCCCTTGGAACGGGAAGAATCTCTCGAGCAGCTGCGCGTACTGGAACACGGTTATAAAATCAAAGTCGTCAAATCCAGTTGCCAGGATATAGAATTGGCGGGATGCTCCGTGGATACGGCGGAAGATATCCAATGGGCGGAACAATTGATGCGGCAACGGGGATTGAGCGGGTAAGAATTCTCTAATCTGCGTCCATGAAAAAAACCAAGGCCAAGCGTGATCGTCCCGCTTGGCCTTGGCCGTCTTTCAATATCCCTTCGCGTTATGTTTCGGTCGGGTTTTCTTTCTTCGTCCAGATTCCCGAATGAAGCATCCCGTACAAATCGGCGAGTAGATAATACATCAATGCCATCAAAAAGGCTACCAAACCCACTAGCGCAATAATCATCGATCTCCTGGGCCATATTTTCTTCTTAATGGGAATCGCTTTATTGGAGAGGATCAAATCCTGGCGTTCGGAGGATATGGTGGTTCCGGCCCAACCCAGATTCTTGTAAACGCCGGAAAATACTTCCAATTCCCGGTCGAAATCCGCTTTCGCTTCCGTTTCCGCTACATCCATCTCGTTAAACGCCTTGTTTTGCTCCTCCACTTTCGCTTCCACCTCCGCAATGCGGGAAGCGGTTCTCACTTGTTTGGCGATAAGCGAAGGAAGATCCACCTGCAACTTGCTGTATTCCTGGAGCAGCGTGATATAGCCGGTATTAAGCATCTCGTCGTGAATGCCCATCTGAGCTAGAGCCGAAATATCGACGTTCTCCGTCGCCGCCTTCACCAATTCCAGGGAAGCGTTATCGCTGAAGATGGATTTCCATACCGGAACGATCTTTTGAAAATCGGGATGCCGCTCGAATTGCGGATCGAAAAAGAGCGCCTTAAATTTCACCATCTTCTCTTCTTGTTCTCGAATCGAATTGTCCAGCGTCTCTTTTTCTTGGCGCAGAGTGGCGAGAATGGTTTGGTTGGTATCGAGTTCCTTCATCAAAACCTGCTTATTATTCTTCAAAAGCAGGTCGAGATAATCTTTTTTAAACTTGATTTTGCGCTGTTCGATTGTTTGAATTTCGCTGGATATCAGCTGTTGGCTTGATGATTTTTCGCCCGCCATCAATTCCCGATTCTTTGCGATCGCCCGTTCCGCGAGATCGTTCGCCACATCTGCGGCGAGAACGGGATCCTCCAAAACCACGCTGATGGATAAGTAGGATGAACCAAGCAGATAGTAAACTTGCACGCGCCCCCGCATGTCGTTAGGATAGCGCAAATTATACGGCGAGCTTCGAAGTTGATATTTTTGCATAATGTCCTGCATGACATCATCCGCCGTAATCATGGTTACGTAGGTATCCATCGGGATCGCAGGATTCTTCATCGTCTCTTGGCCCAGCCGGGATTTATTCATCAAGAGCAAAGCATGAGACTCGTATCGATTGTGCACGATGAAGGTGGCGATCATACCCAAGAACATGGATACGGCGGTAAAATATAAAATTCGCCTGCCCCGATCCCAAATGACGTTAACGACAGCATTAAGACTGATTTCTTTTTCGGCAACCATTGCGCCCTTCCTCGCGAATAAGGTGATTCGATTATAAAATCCGTACCATCCCCCATGATCTTAACAATGCAAGATACACGGGGCGATGCAAAGAATAAACCCCCAACAGCGATGGAGAAAACGAAAGTTCCCCCAGCGAATCATTCTTTCGCCGGCCCCGCCATGCTGACATTGAAAATATCGTCCGCGCGCAGCGGAAGCGGAGTTACGCCCCTCAAGTTTTCCTCGATCAGGCGAAAATCGAATTTCTTCATCAATTGTTCCTGCCATTCGTACATTTTCTTTTTCATATACATATTCGGCAGCATATTTTGAATGGCGGGATGATTGTAATCGTGCTTTTGGGATTCGAATTTGTCTCGAACCAGAAAAAAAGCATAGCCTAAGTTGGTCTTCACCAACTTGGAGAATTCATGGATGGGCGTGCGGGCGATTTCATCCAGAAGAGCTTGGGAATAAATCTCTGGCGCATTCTCGTTATGATGGATTACGATGTATCCCCAGTTGTACTTCGCCTCGCTCGTATCGGAGTATTTATCCGCATACTCCTGCATGACTTTCAATTTCTCCTCGAATAATGAAAGGGGCTCCAGTTTGACCCGGACTTCCTCGTAAATCTTCTCGGCCAGCGTTTTGGCTTCTTCCTCGGTTCGTTTCTCGCCCCAGCGGACTTCGACGCGGTTTATATCCGACCGCGCAATCGAAGTAAAAAGCCGAATATTGTCGTCGTAGAATTTCCTCAATTCCTTATCGGTCATCGCCGCGCGGATTTCTTCGGATTTTTGCTCCATGCATTTCCTTCCGAGTATCGTTTGAGCAAGTATCCGTAGAAGAGCTTCTTCCGTTTGTCCTGTTTGTTTTAAATAATTCTTGTACTCTTCCAAGGTATTGAATTTGCTTTGGGCGTTGCGCAGCAATTGCTCTTTCTCCGCTTCAGTAACCGTGATCTTGCGATCCTGCGCTTCCAACAAAAGCAAATAATTGTCGATAAGAACGACAAGAATTTCGCCCCGCTTTTTCACCAACGCTTTGTCAATCAGTTTTTCGTCCTGCGTTAACTTTTGCAACCGCTCCCGCTCCGGCGCGGCGAGTTTCTCCAGCTGGGAAAGATAGATTTTTCCCGTGTTCCATTCGGCAAGCAGTAAATCGTCTTTCGCGGGGGGGGTGGATTCGGCTTTGAAAAATGGCGATGGGACGGCCGCTGCGGCGCTTGGTTCGGCTGGTTTTTGGGATTCTTGCTGGGACGATCCCCCGCATCCCCCTAATACGCAACAAAGAAGAAAAAAAGCCAATAAAAGAGGCGCAGATTTCATGAAATCGCTATCTCCTGAATCCTATGAGCGAGAATGATTAACCAAGGGAGAATTGGCATTATTTGGGGAGATTGGATGAGGCCGCGTTCCCTGCGGAAGGTTGTATGCGATTCCCCGGGCCAAGTTGCTCGTCCATTCCCTTCATCTGATCGAAATCCGGCATGGGCAATCCCGGATGAAATTTTTGCCAATACTTTTCGTAATTTTCCCGCTGTTCTTGCGTCCCGGGGAACGCCACGGGAAATTGCTTGGCTTCTTTCATAAATTGATTTCCATACATTTCCATGTACTGCTGCCGCCCTTTTTCTCTTTCGTCGGCGCTGACGGGACGGGGCAATGGCATTCCGGCGGGAGGCTTGTAGCCTTTGGAGTATTCGCGGAATTTGTCGCCGTATATTCGCTCGTAATATTCGTAAGCCTGCTGCTGTTCTTCGCGGGTGATGGGACGCCAGTTATCCTTGATTTCGTCGAAAAAGGCGGGTTTTAACGCCAAACGCAGGCGAAAAGCCGCCTCGCCGAGTTTCAGAGTAGCCGCATCGTCTGTAAGAAGAACAACCTGAATGCCGTTATCCAATGTTTTTCCTTCGTAAATCTCTACGTATTCCTTCTTGCGCGTCTGATGGATTCTTCCGATTTTCGTTGGCCCGACTTGAGAAAAATCGACGTAGACCCAATCTTCGATCAACGCCAGAAGACGGTTGCGGTCGATCTCCTCGCTGGAAGCCCTCGGACCCGGCGTTCCCGCCGCTGGAGGAGTATCCGCCGTCAATTCCTCGATCGTTGGCAGAGCGGGAGAAGCCATCATTTCCGTCGGATCCGGAAAAAATTCCAAAATATGCTCGGCGGCGGGATCGCTGGGCGCGATGGGCTGCGGCTGGTTCGAGACATCGATTCGAGCAACGCGAATCGCCGGTTTGGTCGGCGCCGGCGCCGTCAGGACGACAAACAACACGATCCCTACGATAAGAACGCACGTCAGCGCGATCACGATCATTCGCATAATGGCCTCCCGCGAATGGAAATCCATCCGAGGTTGATTTCGTCTTTTTCGAGCGTCTTGCAGGTTAAAATTCTATCACGGCAAGCGGCGGCGGCATAGCCATATCCGGCGGAAAACCGCCCGCGGGAAGGCTTCGCCTTTCCCCTCCGCCAACATGGGTTCCGCCATGCCGATTCTTACTCTCTCATGGTACGCGGCTAGCGAATTTTCTTCCCCCAGCCTTGAAAGGCTGGGCTATTGCCAAATGCCCCTTTAAAGGGGCAAACGACAATAGCCCGCCGTTTCAACGGCGGGTTTAGGTAAAAATTTCTTTTTTTCGCGTATTTCTTTTTCATTTCGTGTTTTCGCGATTCAAACGTCGATAATAAAAGATTCCATTAATTCTTCATTGTGCGCGACATGAGTTGCTCCTACGCTTATGCAAATAAGACGTTTACGTCTCAAAAAAGTAACGGCGCCCCGTCTCCGGAACGCCGCCGCTTTTATCTTCATTCTTCCGCGCGCTTAGAAGCCGCCGGGCAGAATAAACGAACTTTCATATCGGTAATCGAAGGAAATGACCTGGTCGTCCACGGCTTCGTCCGCAGGAATTTGTACGAATCCGAAATGCTTGCCGTCCTTCGCAATGACGAGATAAGCCCGTCCCGGCGTCAACGTGGCGACATGCCCCGCGTTATCGGTAGTGCCGCCTTGTAGAACAGCTGGATCGTAAGGCGCAAGCCTCATAATAGTCCGGTTATACTTCTTGATCTCAGTCATGGGATTCAAAGTGTAGATATCCGTATTTTCCGGCAGCATCATGATCCCGCCGTTGTAATTGGGCGCCTCGAAATTCTGGCCGTTGATGGTGATGTCCGCATCGCCTGCGTAAACCGTTACGACTACTCCGCGTTTTGCAAGATCGAATCCGAAAGGAACATCCCTCTCCATGCCGTCGATGCTGGACAAGGGCGAATCGGTCGCATCCGTATCCGTTCCGAACGTCAAATCGGTGTTCTCCATCATAATCTGCCGCATATTCATACTGACTAATTTATACTGGCCGTCAGCGTTCTGCTTGAATTTAAATTCGAGCGTAGTGAACTGCCCCGAGGATAAGAAGGAGCCGTTATACGACAAGGCTTCTAAAGCCGGCGGCTGATAATCCCGATTTAAAGTCAACTCTTGAAATTCTCCGACGAGATAAGAGACGCCAAACGAATCCGCCGCATTCTTTGTTAAATGGTAATAAGCTGGCGAATCGATGGATTTATTGCGCGGCGAATAAGTGCCTAACCGCTTGTTGCCGGACAGCGTCTTGAGCAATAACATATCGTCAAACTCATAAGTATCTTGCGCCATCAAATCGGTGCGCCGGCCAAAATTCGTAATCTGCCATAGCGTAATCGACCAAAATCTTCCATCGCCGACATCGCGAATGCGTACATCCTGAGTGAAGGGGACGACCGCCATCCGAACGGCTTCGTACGTTTTCGACGTCGCCGCCTGATCGACTTCAGGCGATTGATATTGAATTTGAGGATAATAGGCGTCGAAATCCACAATGACCGTGGCATTGACGTACTCGCCTTGGTTGGTTATAACGAAAGAATTCGCCGCCAACGTCGATTCAATGAAAGAATTCACTTCGTAGAACGAGAAGAACGTCATCAAGGAAAGCCGCAAGCCTTCCGCATCGTCGCCGCAGGCGCCTTTATAATCGGGCGAGACGTAACCCATGATCTTATTTACGTCCTCATCCGCGTAAGAGCCGAAAATATTGCGCACCGACTGTACGACCGTTTGCAGATTGATGTTGGCGGTTTCCACATCGGCGACTTTGTCGTCCTCCAGTCCTGGAAGATCGGAGAAAATATACCGGTCTGAAGGCAGATTCAGCGCCGACTTGGATAAAACTTGAACCTCGCCGCTGCCCGCCACCAGCATATAAGCGCCGCTGACGCCGGGAAGCAATTTCACCTGGCGAATCGTACCCGCCGCAATCGGCGCAGCGGGTTTCAAGGAAAGCAATGCGTCTCTCGCGTCTCCGCTTCCCGTAATTGTTAGAACACCATCGTCATTGACAATCATGACGTTGGTCACCACGCCGCCCTTCGCAATCAATTCGATATCCCGGAATTTATCTTCGGGAATCAGATTCATCCAACTTTCCGTCGTGGCGCCCGCCGAGGAGAGAATGCCATTCCCCGTCAGGAAATAGATGCTCTTCCCATCCGGGGAGAGTTCCATATCCCGGTAGATATCCAAATCCATGCCCGGAGGATAAAAATTCCGGTTCGCGTTCCCTAAGAACAACATGTCGCCATCGCCGTCGAGAATATAGATGCCGCCGTTCAAATAATCGACTTCCACGTCTCTCGGATGATCGATGGCTATATCGCCCTCTTCGGGAGCGACAATCAGATTCCCGCCGTTGACGCTGTTTTTATAGAAAGCGATCTCATCTGGCTTGAATGTGATCTCGTAATTGGGCTGCAACCTTGTCAGAAACGCCTTGACGTCGCCGACGCCCAAAACCTCACCATTTGTAAGCAAAAGAATATATCCGGAGAAGGTGGAGTTGACTTCCATATCGATAACGGAGGTCGTTAACGCAATCTCCTTCATGGCGGGAGCGTCGCCCAGGCTGAAAAGCCGGCCGTCGCTGGTCAATTTAACGTAATCGATCGTATCCGTTAGATCGCCGCGTACGACTACGCTGCCGCCGCCTGTTCCACTGTCGCCGCCGCTGCCATCGCCGCCGCCGCTGGAAGCGATGATGTAACCGTCGGCGTAGGTATAAATGGGTGGATTGACGCCGTCGTCAATCTTTGCGTAGACGTAGTATTTTTTCGTAGGATCGAAATCGGCGATATGTTCTCTCAATTTTAAGGTGAAGGTCCTATCGAATCCCTCGCGCAGCGAAGCGCCGGGAATAAACGTTCCGTTGAAATCGAGACTGTTGTCGTCCACGTACAACAGGATCGACGCTACATCGTCGGAATCGTCCGCCAGGAAAGAGAGTTCGTATTCGAATTTCTCCGATGCGACGTTCACGCCTGCGCCCGGAGCGGTGAATTTAATAGTGGGAGGAACGTTCTGGCTGCTGACGATAATTTCCGACGTCGTTATCTGATTCTTGCTTACGTCCATGAACGGATCAATGCCGATTCCTGCGCCGTAATCCGTTTCCATGAAGGAATGGTAGCTGATTCCGCCCTTAGGCGCAATTACGTTTGTCGTCGTTCCCGTCGTCTGATCGGTGGTTACGTAAACTCGGCTCCGGTTGCCGGAACTGATCCGCACTCGGAAGCTTTCGCCCACACGCGCTTGATCCGAAGCGCGCAAAACGATATAGAAGTCGTTGCCCGCCAAGGGTCCCGTATTCTCGTCCGGCAATTGAATTTGATACATATAATTCGTTGAATAGAGACCGTCGTTCTGTCCTACCCAGTCGTTGACTCCCAAAGCGTAATACGGATCGTCGACGGTTACTTCGATCACATCCGGAGGATCGGGATATTCCGGTTCGGGAGTCTCGCCGGTTTCCGGGTCAGGCACCGCCGCCGCTTCCGCATCGGCTACGGCCTGGTTGTAATCGGCGATGGCTTGGTAAGCCGATTCATAGGCTTGACTCAAAGTATCTCTTATTCCGCTCAAATAGTCGCCAATGGCGTTGTAATCCGATATGCTTATTTCCAAGCCGAATTGATGGAACGGCGCGTTCACAAGGCTGTCGCCTTGTGGATCCTGCGCGCCCGTCGCAGGAACGTTGATAACCATCGGCGTCCGCCCCACGCGCACGAAGCCTTTCGTCGGATTGATGAGGCGGAACGCATTGGCGAACGAAAGCGCAAACGTACGCCGCACGTCGCCGTCGGGATCCCCAATGATGCGCAGATTGGATTCCGACGTCGATGTCAGTTGGATCATCCATGTTTGTTCGCCGGATTCGGGGTCTTCAATGAACAAATCTTCAGGATAATACGGGAAAGTGCCGTCCAACATGCTCGTCAACAGATCCATCAATCCCGTATATGGTTCTAGCGAGATAAGATAGCCGCTCCCTATAATGGTTCCCTGATTGTAATCGGGAAAATCCCAAGGCGGCCCCGCCGCCGTACCGAACGGACGGAGGGACGAGGGAGGATAAAGGTACGAACGGGACGTTTCCCAGAGGCTGTATCCCACAGCGCGCATATCCAGTTCGCCGAACCAGCTGCCTTCGCTGATGCTCAGCGGCATCAATTCACCGGTATTCACCGTATAAGGATTCGTCAAACCCGCCTGGATGGCGTTCACATAATCGGTATATTTCTCCAAACTATTGGGCGGGAAGATATAGGTTCCCTCGACGAATCCGCGCGTGGAGCCGAAGTTGTCGAAATACAAAGGAAACGGCCGGTCATTGCTGTCGAATACGCCGTTGATCCCTTTCGGCGTATAATCGCCAAGGTCTTCGTCGATCAATCCATCGCCGTCGTCGTCCTGCATGTTGTACAATTCTTCGTCCGTCAAACCATCTAAATCGTCGTCTCTGCCGTTGCCTGTGGCGGTGTCGTCGTCGAAATAGAGAGCAAGATTATGAGTGCTTACCAGCCGGCTGAAACGGACGTCGACGCCCAATTGCGTAGGCACTACGCCAAGAATGAGGGGATTGAACACTAAATTGCGGGGACCGGGCAAAAACTCCACATCCACTTCCCCCAATACCGTGTTTTCCGTCAGGAACGTGTCGATCAGCGTCAAAGCAGCGATCGATTCATGGTTGTCGGTCAACGAAGCATTTTGTCCAAAATCCATAACGTCGATGCCGATGACGGCTTTCGGCGGAGAACTCATAGAACTGTCGTAAAGAATATTGGTGTTGGACGCGAACGGTCCTTCGCCCGGCTGCGTGAGGTCTTGGAACTGGAAGCGGGGTTTTGGACGCCCTATCATCGCGTACGTCGTTCCCGTCCCTTTGCGGCCGAAGCCGATGCTGGATACGGAATTTAGCTTCTTTACGCCTTCCGTCGCCCCTTTGGTGAAGTTCGTAACGCCGGTTCCGATTTTGACATCATTGGGTTGAATGAAGGGTATGAAAGAGTCGAGACTGCGCAGATTGTCGCTTGTTTTGATGCCGATATAAATCTCCCCTCCCGCATTGTCTCCTGTGCGGTTATCCGGCGCTTTCAAATTGCTGAGCGCATTGTTTTTCGCCACGGGCATGACAAAACTGAAGCCTTGGACGATAGGATAACCGAACAATTCCTCCGCATTGATGCGTCCATTGCCTTCCGTATAATCGAAGAGATAGCGTATTTGTCCTTCGGTCAAGCCCAAATACGGCCTCAATACGTTAATCATCAAATCGAAGAACAAGCAATCTTCATCCATATAGCATTCCAGCGATCCCAAAGGCGGACGAGGTTCCGCCGCCGGATCCGGCAATTGTATCACGCCCATCAAATAAGCGGCGAGATTGTCGTCGCCGAAGAGAAACGGTCCCAATTCCTTTCCAATTTCGCCGCCGTATTGGCCAGGGAGCAGCCTCTGCAAAACCTTGCGCATCGGCGAATTGATATTCATCATCTCTTCCGGATCGATATCGAACGTTTCGATGCGGAAATTGGAGGAATCGAGTTTGATCAGATTATCGACGCCTGCGTCGTATTTTCCTTTCGTCCCTCCGTTCTCACGGTAAAGAAAAATACCGCCTGTCGAATCCGGCTGGAAGGATTGGAAAATATTCTGCGAAACGGTTTTGGGATAGGTGGCGATGTCGTAAGGTTTGCGAGGACCGTTGGCTACATAGCTAAGAACATAATTGTCGGGATTGTCGTAGCCTATCTGGAAAATAGGAATGGGAAAACCATAAATATCCAACGGCATCGTCATCGGATATTCGATCTCGTCGCCCGTGGGCAACGTTTTCTTTTCGGTCAAAAGTTCTCCCGTTTCGGGATCTTCAGGGAAATTGTAAAAATTGGGGCTATAAAAGAAGGAAGGATTGTAATACGGAGCTTGTTCCGTAATTCCGCCGCCGGAGGCCATCATGCCGGCAAATGTAGTTCCCGAATACCCGGCGTCGGCCAAAACCGTCAACAGTTTGCCCACAGCCGCCAAATTCAATCCGATCCAGTTGACGCGCACTTCGTCCAGATAATATTCCTCATCGGGACGTCCTGCAAAATCGATCCCCAAAATGGTTCTCGCATCGGAACCGGCGTCAATGCGGAACGAGTTATCTTCTTCGGTAACGACGTTTACAATCTGAACGATATCGCCCTCGAAGACGGCGCGCTCCGTAAATTCCGGCGCCAGATTGGCGAATGCGTCGCCGGGAAAACGGTCGTCGTAGACGGTGTCTTTTGGAAGTTTGTTCAAATTATCCTTAATTTTAATGCCATTGGCGGGAATACTCGCTTCAAAACGGTCGCCCTGCCGGATGTTAAGGCTGGTGCGGCATACGACGTAAAAATCGGGATAAGCGTCGTTGTATTGAGGAAGTTTAGTATAAGCGCTTCCTGAACGGGGCTTGAATGTTACCATGAATTTGCCGGGAACCACAGGATCCACTTCTACCGTCGGCTTTTCCGAAAGATCGATGGGATTATCGCTGTTGGGATCGCCGTTGACGTAACTGAACGAACCCGTATTGGCTCCGCTTTCCTGGAACAAAGCCAGTCCGCTCGTTAATGCGGAAGTCGTGAGCGGAAGAAAGTCTTCCGTAATATCCAGCGAATTGCGGGATTCCGTCAGGTCTTCGAATTGAACCTTGATTTCGATCAAGTTCTGATCTTTGAATTTCGGAATGCCCACCCCCTTTTGGATAAAAGGATAAACCGCCAGGGGAACATCTAACAGGCTGACGGGTTTGGAGAGAGGAGGAACGCCCGTAGGTATAATCTCCTCATCTTGAGCATAGGCGGATTGGGGCGCATCGATCGCAAAAAACGCCGCGCAAAACAATCCGGCTAGGATGAATCCAATAGAATTGCGTAATATTTTTTCCATGATACTCCTCATCGCGATTCTTAAACCTTTTCCTTTGGGTTTAATGGGATATATTCTGAACTTCTTCGACGAAAAATCGCTTTCCCGTCTCACCTTAACTACTTGAATTTCAGGCGTTTCGTTCGATGATGAACGCGCCCGAACCTCCACCACAACTCA
Source organism: Candidatus Omnitrophota bacterium (assembly GCA_040755155.1). Classification (NCBI taxonomy): domain Bacteria; kingdom Pseudomonadati; phylum Candidatus Omnitrophota; species Candidatus Omnitrophota bacterium. The sequence continues at coordinate 33,062 of JBFMBP010000019.1, forward strand.
ACGGCCATAAGGTGAAATAGCCATTCAACGCAAAAAACGCTCTCTAGGAAGAGCGTTTCTCATTTCCCGTTTTTCAACGATGCGGGAAAGGAGCTAAGGCTAAACGTGAATATATAATGCGGTAATCATAAGTGTCAAGTTTTATATGAGCGAGGGCGGGTTCGCCCCAAACGCATATTTAAAAGAACTTATCATTCGAATGAAGCAAACCTCCCTTAAGCGGGCGCCTCTTATGACCAACGCAATCTAAACTCCTTTTTTCACGCTTTTCTTTTTATTACTAAAAAAATATTAATTTATCCCGTGATAATGAAATAATCTATAACACTATACTGGAAAACGATTCTCAATAAATGGCTTCGCAATATCGTGACGCCTCGACAAAAACAGATTAACTATTATATATTGGTTAGAAGAAAAAGACCATCCTTGCCAAGATGAGAAATAACGGGAAGAAGACTTTCATTTTTATCTCCCGTTTTCCAAAATCGGCTTGACTTAATTAAGAACCCCGCTTAAGTTAGTCATATACAAAATTCAATGGATTCCGTTATCATTTTACGCGAGTGAAACCGCCAAATCCTACTTTCGTTGTTGGAAAGATAACGGCGTACGCAATCATCTTGTTTGGCGGATTGGAATAGGGTGAGGGAACCTTGGAAGAAAAAACAAAATTCATTTTCATCACCGGCGGCGTTTGTTCGTCCTTGGGCAAGGGAATCGCTTGCGCATCCATCGGTTGCCTGTTGGAAGCGCGGGGATACAGCGTAGCGCTGCAAAAACTAGATCCTTATATTAACGTAGATCCGGGCACGATGAGTCCCTATCAGCACGGAGAGGTCTACGTCACGGAAGACGGGGCGGAAACCGACCTGGACCTCGGTTATTACGAGCGTTTCACCTCCTCGGTCATCACCCGCAAAAACAGCGTCTCCACAGGCCAAATCTACGACGCCGTCATCAAGAAAGAACGTCGCGGCGGCTACCTGGGGAAGACCGTTCAGCTGGTTCCCCACATCACCGACGAAATCAAGTTCCGCATCAACGAAGTAGCGGAAGAGACCAAAGCCGATTTTCAAATCTGCGAGATCGGAGGCACTGTCGGCGACATCGAAGGCTATCCCTTTCTCGAAGCTATCCGGCAAATCGGCTGGGAACTCGGCCCGCAGCGGGTGCTCTATATTCACCTCACCCTGATTCCCCTCATCTCCGCCGCCGGCGAATATAAAACCAAACCCACTCAACACAGCGTCAATAAATTGCGCGAAATCGGCATTCAGCCGGGAATCCTGCTTTGCCGCACGTCGATCGCGCTGACTCGGGAGATGAAAGAAAAGATCGCTCTCTTCTGCAACATCCCCGCCAACGCCGTCGTCAGCGCCCGCGACATCAAATCGACGATCTACGAAATTCCCCTCGTCTATCGGGAAGAAGGGCTGGACGATCTGGTCGTCTCCCATTTCGGCCTCAACGGCGGCGAACCCGATATGAGGGACTGGAAAAAAATCGTTACTACCATCACCAGTCCCCGCAATGGCCCCGTAACCATAGCGGTAGTAGGAAAATACATCAAACTTCAGGACGCTTACCGGTCGATCTACGACGCTCTTATCCACGGGGGCATTGCAAATAAGGCCGGAGTCGATATTCGCCGCATTCATGCCGAGGAAATCGAGAAAAAAGATCCTGGCGAACTCCTCCGTGATGTGGATGGCATCCTCGTTCCTTGGGGCTTCGGCAAGCGAGGCACGCTGGGCAAGGTGATAACGATTCAATACGCCCGCGAGAAGAAAATCCCCTTTTTCGGCATCTGTCTGGGCATGCAATGCAGCGTTGTGGAATTCGCCCGCGACGTCTTGGGGCTGCCGGAAGCGTCCAGTACGGAATTCGAACCCGATACGCCCGACCCCGTCATCAGCCTGATGGACGAACAAAGAAAAATCGTCGATAAAGGCGGCACTATGCGCCTTGGCGCATATCCCTGCATCCTGCTTAAAGGAACGAAAGCCAGAGCGGCTTACGGAAAAGACGAAGCGACGGAACGTCACCGCCATCGCTGGGAATTCAATAACGACTACCGCGAACGCTATGAAAAGGAAGGATTCATCATCGGCGGCGTTTCGCCGGACGGCCATCTCGTCGAAATCATCGAGTTGAAGGAACATCCCTGGTTCGTCGGCTGCCAATTCCATCCGGAATTGAAATCCCGGCCCCGGGATCCGCATCCTCTCTTCAAGGCTTTCATCAAAGCGGCCTTGGATTACCAGGAAGCGAAATCCCCCTTGCCGCATCCAGAATCGTAAGTACGCCCGCCAAAACGCCCGCCGTTAAAACGGTGGGCTATTATCGTTTGCCCCTTTAAAGGGGCATTTGAAAATAGCCCAACCTTTCAAGGCTGGGATGAAAAATCGCATGGGGCGGAAAGGGCGTGTGGCAAGGGCAAGGTTTTTTTTGTCCTTGATTAATAACTCATGTTACGCGAGAAGGTTATTTTTCAAGGAATTTGTCTGCTATATAATTCCTCTCCCAAGATTGGGAGAGGTTAGGTGAGGGTTGATTTGAATGAACTTATCCCCCTCACCCTAACCCTCTCCCAAAGGGCGAGGGAATAGAAATGCGTAACATGAGTTAATAATTTGATCGAAATGAATTACTATGAAACTTCGCTGGTTTCCAACTCTTTTTTGGATGTGGGCGATCGCCGTTTCCGTTTGGATCGAAACGGCGTCCGTCGGCGCTCCCGAAAGCCACGCCTACGAAAGTTTTTCCAGCATCCGCTTTACGGACATGCGATTCGAACAACGAAAGGCTCAAAGTTCATTGCTGGTTATCGACGCGCCCATAACCGATTTCTCCAGCAAGACGCGCTTGGTGAAATTGGAATCGCCCCGCCTTGCGTGGAGCTCCGGCGATAAAATTTTCACAGCGACGGGAACGAGGGGATCATTCGAAATCAACGTCTCCCAAACAGCGCTGCCGTCGAATTTGAGCGTCTTGGAATTGAAAGACGGCGCCCATATCGAAGGCAAAAACAGCGCGGTTGACTCCAAACGTTTGCTCTTCGACAATAATCGCAGGCTTTTCCAACTGCCGGAATCTTTCGTTATCCGCATGGCGAACGGCAGTACAGGGCAGTCGGATGGGGGATATTACTACAATCCCTTAACGGACGAACTCACGCCGATGGAAACCGCCAAACCCTAGCGCCATCTCGCATGGAATTCGCGGCGGGGCTATCATCTATCAGAGGAAAATACAATGGCGACGAAAAGCAATTTCAGAAACTTAGCCTTACTCTCTGCGATTTTCCTATTGGCGCAAGCGCCCGCTTGGAGCCAGGAACAACAATCTTTCACTACTTCTGGCGGCAGTATTATTTACTCCGGAACGGGAACGGCCCTAAAAATCCTCAATCTCATGTCGGCAAACCGTACTCTTATCCTCACTCCCCAAGAAGGCGTATCCGTCGCTCAAGCCATCGTTAGACGAGGCTCGGAGGAACAGATATTCACAGGCAAAACCATCACTTACCACCCCGATACCGAAGATTTCTCCATCGAAGGCGACGCCAAAATCGAAGAGGGAAAAGATTGCATCTTCGGCCCCAAAAGCATCGTTTTCGAATCCAAGAATGACATAATGACCGTAGAAGGGCATAACCGCCAGAAACCCGCGACCATTCTCTATACAGTCGGCCCCCAACAAACCTTTTATTGTGAAACCTCCAAATGTCTTTTCTATTTTACGAAAAAGGAAAACAAAAGAGTGCTTAGAGATTTCGCATCCCCTGGCAATTACTATTCCCATCTTTATGAAGGACCGTATAAATCGACTCAAGAATTACTGCGCAAGCTCAGCCCGCCGAAGAAATGAATAGCTTTTCAGAAATAATTCCAGATTGTTTTTTTAGATAATCGAAGATTACTATGATTGACCTATCATTGAATCAATATCGTCCAGATTTTGTCTCGCCTCCAGGGGAAACGTTAAAAGAAGTACTCGACTCGCTCGGCAGAACGCATTCCGATTTGGCGGAAAAAACTGGCTGTTCCCAAATTTCTATTAATGGCATTATTCAAGGCGAGAAATCCATTACCGCCGAGATGGCTAATCAATTGGAAAAAGCGTTAGGATTCTCTGCTTCTTTCTGGATCAACCGCGAAAACCAATATAGAGAGTCTTTAGCGCTAGTGGAAGAAAACCCTACTCGGATCAATGTCGAGGGGATTCATGAGGCGTAATTCTTCACTCTCTTGAGTTCGATTCCTCTCCTCCCAGCCATCCCTTCAAAAAAGCGCCTCAAAACGGTTCTCCGAACCATCTCGATCAAACGTTATTCGAATAGAAAAAAATTTACGGATTTTTGAATAAAAAATGATTCCGTCCCCTTGTTTTTCTTTTATGCAAATGTTATGCTTATATAACAAGAGTAATAAAGGAAGTTCATCCGGTTCGTAAAATAAGCGTAGAATCGCGGACGGCCATGACGCAATCGATTATCAACGACGCCACCTATTGGCGCTCTTTCGAAGAAAATAAAGTGACGCATTCCGTCGCCCACTACCTGATGGCGATCGATCAGTTGCACTCCGATCTGGGATACGCCCGCGTGACGGACGTCGCCGGACGCCTGGGCATCTCGCGCGGGGCGGCCTCCATCGCGCTTTCCCAATTGAAGGAGCGCGGGCTGGTCTCGGAAGACCCTAATCGTTTTCTGCTGCTTACGGAAGAAGGGCGGCGCCTCGCCCGATCCGTGGAACATAATTTCGTTTTGCTCGCCTGCTTCTTCGAAAATATTCTCGGCGTATCCTCGGACGCCGCCCGCGCCGACGCCTGCAAGATGGAACATCTTCTCAGCGAAGAGTCGTCGGAAGCCTTAGTTCGTTTTCTTCAAGTAATCTTTTCCAATCGGAAATGGGTAAAAGAACTCATCGCTCAAGTCAACGTTCACGGCGCATTATGTTCTAAGGATGGATCGTGCCCCCTATGCGAACCCCTCGGCGAATGCCTGATGCCGCCGGATGCGATCGAAGAATGTCCCCTTAGCCAGTCGATTTACAACGTATCTGCGAGCGCTTCAAGAAAGGATGTAAAGAAGTGAAGGAGCATTTTTTGGTTGATTGCCGATCGGGCGCGTCGGGCGTCGTTTCGCGCGTAGGAGCCGATTCTTTTCTCGCCGCCCGTCTTCAGGAATTGGGCATTTTGCCGGGCGTTTGGATCCGCGTCGTGCGATCCGGCGATCCCGTCATCCTGCAAATCGGCGATTCCCGTTTCTGCGTTCGCGCCAGGGACCTACGGGGTTTTTCCCTATATCTTTACGATGGGGATTCGGACGACGCGGGATACTCCGCCATTTTCCCCTCCGAACTTTCGCCGGCGCCAGCGGAGCCGGCGCTATCGATGACGGGCGCCAGCGAGCCATCATGGGGCAATTCGAGTAATTTACAACTATAAAGAACGTATACAGATTTCTTTTTTTTCCGCATGGTTTCCCTCTGGATAGATGCGGCGGTTTAGGATTATGCCTATTTTCCCTGTTTTGGCTCTTTCATTTCGAAAAAAACTCGGTGGATTTTCTCCTAGCTCTTCGCCAAATAGGAGCCAATTAGATCAAGGAGCATGATGAGCGGTCAAGTTAGTTCCACACTTCCAACGGCGGATGCCGCGATTAAACGCATTGCCCTGGTCGGCAATCCCAATACGGGAAAAACAACTCTTTTCAATGCGATTACCGGCCTAAACCAAAAAGTGGCCAACTATCCCGGCGTTACCGTGGAGAGAAAATCGGGCCGCCTGAAGTTGGGCGCGTATCGTCTCGAGACGATCGATCTGCCGGGGACTTACAGCCTGGCCGCCCGTTCGCTGGATGAAAGCGTTGTGACGGACGTACTTTTTGGATGTTTAGATGGAGAACCGCCTATCGATTTGATCGTCGCCATCGCGGATGCGGGGAATCTGACGCGGAATTTGTATCTGGTCTCCCAAGCGCTGGAATTGGGAACGCCCGTCGTCGTCGCCTTGAATATGATGGATATCGCCGAAGCGAAAGGCGTCAAAATCGACTGCGAAGGCCTTTCGCAGCGGCTCGGCGTTCCGTTCGTCCCGGTTTGCGCCAATCGAAGAAAAGGAATCGGCGAACTTTTATCGCGCATGGAGGAAACTCTCGAACAAGGCGGCTCAAAACCGCGCGAGACGCCCATTCTACCCGAAACGCTCCGCTTAGGCATTTACCGTTTAAAAGAATGGATAGCCGCCCGTTCGCCGGAAGGCGTATGCCCTTTTCGCGACGCAGAACTACTGCGCGCTCTTGTCGATGCCGGAAAAGGAGCGGAAAAACGGCTTGCCATTCTCTACGGCGAGGAGATTGGCGTCTGCTTGGAGAGTTTGCGATTACAGGTGGGCAAGGGCGCATCTCTCGCCGCTATCGAAGCCGAAGCCCGCTACAAATGGATCAACAATCTGCTGGCTTCCTACATACAAAAACCGGATCGTCTCGTTCGAACGCGCTCGGATCGGATCGACGAAATTCTGACGCATAAATTGTTTGGCGGCGCCGTCTTCGTTTTTTTGATGGCGTTCGTTTTCCAAGCGATTTATGTTGGAGCGGGACCGTTGATGGACGCCATCGACAGTGGCTTCGGCTTTTTGGGAGAGATTGTCTCCGCTTTCTTGCCGGAGGGCGCGTTGCGCAGCCTGATTGCGGACGGAATTATCGCTGGAGCGGGAGGCGTACTCGTCTTTTTGCCTCAAATCGCTATTCTCTTTTTTCTTATCGCCATTTTGGAGGATTGCGGTTATTTGCCCCGCGCCGCCTATTTGATGGACAAATTGCTTTCCCATTGCGGCCTGTCCGGAAAATCCTTCATTCCCATGCTTTCCAGTTTCGCTTGCGCCATTCCCGGAATCATGGCGACGAGAACCATCGAAAACCGCCGCGACCGTTTGGTGACGATTCTCGTGGCTCCCTTGATGAGCTGTTCCGCACGGCTTCCCGTTTACCTGATCTTCATCGCCGCTTTTATTCCCGACGAACGCCTCTTCGGTTCCTGGATCGGCCTGCGCGGCTTCGTTCTTCTGCTGTTCTATTTGTTGGGAGTTGGATTGGCGATTCCCATCGCTTGGTTTTTGAAAAAAGTCCTTGTTAAAGGCTATGATGCGCCATTCGTCATGGAAATGCCTTCCTATAAGATCCCCGGTTTGCGTACAGTTTTTTTATTCGTATTCGAACAATCCAAAGCCTTCGTCCTGCGGGCGGGAACGGTTATTCTCTCTGTAACTGTCGTCGTTTGGGCTTTGGCCTATTTTCCCCATTCCTCGTCTATTCTCCAGCGATACGATCGACTCCGAGATGAAGCGGCGGAGCAATTTCGCAAAAACTCTCTTCCCTTGTTGACAATGTTGGATTCCAACGCATACTCATCCTCGATGAGCGGCGGCGATATTGGGAAGGCGATGGAGAACGATCCCCGCTTTCAAAATCCTTCGCCGCAGTTATCTTCCAACGAAACACTCGAGCGTATTCTGGCCTTGCGTAATTCTTATCAAGAAGAATTGGATCGAATCGGCGGCGAAGAACAGGGCGAGCTCGTCCGTTCGAGTTTCTTGGGACGATTGGGTAAATGGATCGAACCGGCGGTGCAGCCTTTGGGATGGGATTGGCGCATCGGCATGGCGGCGATTTCCTCGCTACCCGCGCGGGAATTAGTTGTTGCCTCTCTAGGTACGATCTTCAATGTGGGCGCAGATTCCGACGAATCGTCCGTTAGCTTGCGGCAGGCGATAATGGAAGCGAAACGCGACGACGGCGCTCCTTTGTTCAACCTCGCCGTCGCCTTATCCATCATGGTCTTTTTCGCGCTCTGCTGCCAATGCGCGGCGACATTGGCTGTGATCCGCCGAGAAACCAATTCCTGGAAATGGCCGCTTTTCGCGTTTGGCTACATGACGGCTTTAGGCTATATTGGCGCTTTTGCGGCCTATCATCTCACGATGAAGTTCTATCTGTCGTAGGAGGATGCTTATGGGATGGCAGGAAGTCATTGCTTTGCTCATTGCGTCGGTCTGCGCTTTCTTCGCGGCGCGCTCCGTTTATTCTATCTTTGCGGGGAAAAACGGCTGCTCGAAGGGATGCCATTGCGCCGCAAAAAATTCCCGGCCGATTCGGATCGAATCGCTTCCCCATAGATTTCATTCCGCCCCCGTCCGCCGCGTGAAAAACGACTGATATTTTTCTCTCTATCCACTATATTGTCTGAATCGGGATATCCAGGTCCCGGCCATCCCGATTTTTACAATTTCATTCACCTTTGAGCCTGCCTCTCCTCTCATGGTTCTCTCTATTTCTTTTCGCAGCCGTATAATATAATCTTTTATCATGCTTTGCTTCTCAATATATGTATTAGAGTAGAAATAACTGGGGATGAAGCGACGTATCGCCAACGCGAAAAATTAATATGGGAGAATGGGAGGAATAAATATGATTTTCGATCTGGATATGATTCGATCGGTTTACGCTCGCTTCGCCGAGCGGGTGGAAGCGGCCCGGAAAATCGTAGGCCGACCTTTGACCTTGGCGGAAAAAATCCTCTATACGCATCTCTATAAGGGAAAGTCGGCCGAATCCTATACGCGCGGCGAGTCCTACGTCGACTTCGCTCCCGACCGCGTAGCTATGCAGGACGCCACCGCCCAGATGGCGCTTTTGCAATTTATGCAGGCGGGCAAGCCGCGAACCGCCGTCCCTTCCACCGTCCATTGCGATCATCTAATCCAAGCTCGCACCGGCGCCGCTCATGACCTTTCCGCCGCCGTGGACATCAACAAGGAAGTGTACGATTTTCTATCTTCCGTCTCCAACAAATACGGCATCGGCTTTTGGAAACCCGGCGCGGGCATCATTCACCAGGTGGTTTTGGAAAATTACGCTTTTCCCGGCGGCATGATGATCGGCACGGATTCCCACACGCCTAATGCGGGTGGTCTGGGCATGATCGCCATCGGCGTCGGCGGCGCGGACGCCGTCGATGTCATGGCTGGTATGGCCTGGGAATTGAAATTTCCCAAACTCATCGGAGTCAAATTGACAGGCAAGCTGAGCGGCTGGACGGCGGCCAAGGACGTTATCCTCAAAGTCGCGGGCATCCTCACCGTCAAAGGCGGCACCGGCTGCATCGTCGAATATTTCGGCGAGGGCGCCGAAAGTCTCTCTTGCACCGGCAAGGGGACTATCTGCAATATGGGCGCCGAGATTGGCGCGACAACCTCCGTTTTTGCCTATGACGAAAAAATGTCCGCTTACTTGAAAGCCACGGGCCGCGCCGAAGTCGCCGCATTGGCCGACGGTTTGAAAGATTATCTGCGCAGCGACCGAGAAGTGTACGAGAATCCCGAATCGTTCTACGAGCGGATTGTCGAGATCGATCTTTCCGAACTTGAGCCGCACCTCAACGGCCCCTTCTCTCCCGATAAGGCTTGGCCAATATCCCAGTTCGCCCAGGCCGTCAAGGAGAACGGCTATCCTGAAAAATTAGAGGCGGGTCTCATCGGTTCTTGCACCAACGCTTCCTATGAAGACCTAGACCGCTCTGCCTCACTCGCCCGCCAGGCCGTTGAGAAAAAACTGAAGCCCCAATCCGAATTTTACGTTACTCCCGGTTCCGAACAGGTGCGATACACCATCGAGCGCGATGGCCAGTTGGAATTATTCAGCCGCATGGGCGCCATCGTTCTCGCCAATGCCTGCGGCCCCTGCATTGGACAATGGGCGCGCGCCGGGGCGGAAAAGCAGGAGATGAATTCCATCATCACTTCCTTCAACCGCAATTTCGCCAAACGCGCCGACGGCAATCCCAATACCCACGCTTTCGTCGCCTCCCCCGAAATCGTAACGGCGATGGTTCTCGGCGGCAGCATGACCTTCAATCCCCTCACGGATTCTCTCGTCAACGAGGAAGGACAATCGGTGAAACTTGACGAACCCCAAGGCGCCGAACTGCCTCCACGCGGCTTCGACGTGAAGGACCCCGGCTACCAAGCTCCGGCGGCGGACGGCTCCGCCATTCAGGTCGTTGTCAATCCCGATTCCCAACGCTTGCAGCTCCTCCAACCCTTCGCGCCTTGGGAAGGAACCGATCTCAAGGATTTAAAATTGCTTATCAAGGCCAAAGGGAAATGCACGACGGATCATATATCTATGGCCGGCCCGTGGCTGCGCTTTCGCGGGCATCTCGACAATATTTCCAACAACTGCTTCATCGGCGCCATCAACTTCGCCAACGACAAGGCCAATAGCGTCAAAAATCAACTCACGGGCGAATACGTCTCGCCGCCCGACGCCGCCCGCGCCTACAAAGCGGCGGGATTCGGCTCCGTCGTCTTCGGCGACGAAAATTACGGTGAGGGTTCTTCCCGTGAACACGCCGCTATGGAGCCGAGACACTTGCGGGTGCGCGCCGTCATCGCCCGCTCTTTCGCCCGCATTCACGAGACGAATTTGAAGAAGCAGGGAATGCTGGCGCTGACGTTTGCGAATAAGGACGATTACGATAAAGTGCAAGAGGACGATTCGATCGATATCCTTGGCCTCGATCAATTCGCGTCCGGCAAACCTCTAACGATCATTCTTCATCACGCCGACGGATCGCAGGATGAAATAGAGGCGACGCATTCCTACAACCAAGCGCAAATCGAATGGTTCAAAGCCGGAAGCGCCCTGAATTTGATTAAGGCGAAGGAATCGACTTAAAAGGACGTTGTTTCTCGAATAAGATAATTATTGGCAGGTTTGGATCGCGTTTTATGATCTGGCAGAGAGATTGAAGGATCAAACGACGCGATTTGTCAACGGCTATATGCCGCCGTTTAAAGATCCAAAGCGTATTTTAATGCTTGATCCAAGTTGGCAAGTTGCCGGGTAGTTAACGATCCCAATTTCTTAGTAAGGCGAGATCGATCCAAAACGGCGATTTGATAACAGAGAGCTACGGAATCTCGAGTCAATCCATTTTCTTCGGCGGGAATCAAAACCGTTCCAGGAATCATCGCCCGGCGCAAATTAGTTGTAAACGGAACAACCACTATCGTAGAAGTAAAGCGAGCCAGCGTATTTCGTTGAATGATCGCCACGGGACGGATGCCGGATTGTTCGGAACCTCGCGACGGATTCAAATCGGCTAAATACACGTCGCCCCGATTCATGCTTGTTCCTCCTGTTGCAGAAGGCGGAGAGTATCGGCTGCGATTTCATCAGCCCATTGAATATCTTCCTCGCGGAATTCTTCACATAGACGGAAGGCATCCTCATCCGATATGGCGTCCCATTTGCGAATTTGTTCGCGATCCCGCAGGAACAACGCAAAATCCAGAACTTCAGCCAGTCGTTCTGGCGGAAGATTGTCGATCGCCTTAATCAAATCATCGGTAATTTTATCGGATAAAGCCATTGCTAAACGCCTCTCATCATTTTTTATTGTATCTATTATATTCTTTTTGAGGAGATTCGATATCAAAAATATTCATTAAAGAAAGCGTAATAATAAACATAATTTACTCATGTTGCGCAGCCTGTGGTCGCAGGCGTCCCGCTTGTACGATAGAGGAATCGTATCAGAGCCGCGATTAGACTTTCTATCTGGTGCGTTTCAGAATCGCGGAACTACGAAAAAACGGCGAATTCCACGAAATTTTCGAATCACGGATATCCCGGATTCTATTGGATTTCACGGAAAAATCTTTCATACTGCGCGATTCCTTGCGTCAACTGTTTTTCTTTTCTTTTTTCGCGTCTTTCCTTTTCATTTCGCATTTTCGCGATTCAAAACGGCGATCATCACAAACCTCTTCAACTTTTTATCGAGCGTAACATGATTTTTTCACAAAAAGTCAAAAAAAATTACTGACGCCAGTGTATTTTTCCAGGGTATAATTTCAATTCTTATAGCCTAAGCGATAAGAAGCAGTTAAGTGTTGATCCCGTAATTTGCGTTCATCTTTTTTATGTTTTTTCTTGGATTTTTTTAAAAAATATCTATTGACAAACTCCACTTTCATCCGAAAATACAACTCCTATTTCATCTTTTTTCTCGGCTTCTCTTTTAATGTTCTTTTGTTACATCGCAGGCTTGGAAAGCCTATAATTTGAGTTGAGGGAATTTTATGGCCAAGGCGCAACCTCTCGTATCGGCGGATCGCACGCTGCCCCATAATCCCGATGCGGAGAAGCATGTCCTGGGAGCCATGATTCGCGATGACGAAGCGCTCCATCGCGCTCATGAAATCCTTAACGAATCCGATTTTTATCAACCCAACCATCAAATCATATTCCGCGCTTTGATGGAATTGTCCACCAAAAGCGTCGCCATCGATTTGATGACGCTGGCCGACGCTTTGGAACGGCGCGGCGAATTGACCTCTTCCGGCGGCGGCTTCTATCTGGCGGAACTGGCGTCCAGCGTGGTTACGACGGCCAACGTCGAATATCACGCCCGCATCGTCCGCGAGCGTTCCATGCGCCGCCGGTTGATTCGCGAGTGCTCCGAAATCATTCAGGACGCTTACGATAACGGCGACGAAGCGGAAGCCATCGTTTCCCACGCCGAATCGCGCATTTTCAATCTCTCGCAATTGCGCCGGGGAAGGTCGTTCAATCCCGTAGGCAAATTTCTGGAAGCGGCGATCGAAAAAGTGCAACTGGCGCATGAGAGCGAAGGCGCATTGACCGGCCTGGGCAGCGGCTTCCGCGATTTGGACGCGCTGACTTCCGGCTTTCAACCGTCCGATCTCATCATTCTTGCCGCCCGTCCTTCTGTGGGTAAGACGAGTTTTGTGCTCAATATCGCGGAAAACGCGGCTATGGCGAATTCGACGGTAGGCGTCTTCTCCCTGGAAATGAGCAGCGAACAGATCGCCGAGCGCATCTTGTGTTCACAGGCGCAAGTCAATCTCAAACATCTGCGTTCGGGCTATTTTACGAAACGGGATGCAACGAAATTGCTGCAAACCGCCAGCCGCATTCACGATATCCCCCTCTATATCGACGACACGCCCAACCTTACGCCTACGGAAGTATTCAGCCGCTCGCGAAGATTGAAATCGGAGCGGCCCGATTTATCCCTGTTGATTATCGACTATCTGCAACTTATGAGCGGCGGCGGACGCATCGAAAGCCGCCAGCAGGAAGTATCGGAAATTTCGCGTTCACTGAAAATTCTCGCCCGCGATCTCAATATACCCATTATCGCCTGCTCCCAGCTCTCCCGCGCCATCGAAAAGCGCGACGACCATCTGCCCCGCCTCTCCGATTTGCGCGAATCCGGCGCTATCGAACAGGACGCCGACTTGGTCGTCTTTCTGCATCGGGAGCCGCTGAAAGGAGCGTTCGAAGGCGACGAAGAGGATTTGGAGGCGGGCCGGGAAATCCATTACTCCTACAAATTAATCGTCGGCAAGCACCGCAACGGCCCCATCGGCGAAGTGGATATCTATTTCGCCCGCGAATACACCCGCTTTTTCGACGCCGCCCGCGAAACGAACGAAGACGAAGGCGTTCCTTTCTGAGTGTTCCCCCGATTCAATTCCTTCCGTTTTTAAAGAAATATAGCCATAATCTTGGAAGACGAATTGCGTAATCTTGTATTGGGGTTGGGAGGATTCCTTCCAAACCGTCCTTATTCTCGTTCGCCAAATGCAATAATCATCCCGCTTCGCCGTGGATTTGGGAGCGTCGCGTCTATGCTGGTTGAATTCAGCGCCGCCAATTATCTTTCCTTCATGAATCGGACCGTCCTCAGCCTGGCTGCCTCCAAGGACGATTCGCTCGCCGGGAACGTTATTCCTTCCGTTCAGGGAACCAAACTGAATCTGCTAAAAAGCGCCGTCCTCATCGGCGCCAATTCTTCCGGCAAATCGAATTGGTTGCGGGCGATGAATTATGCGGCTTCCCGCGTGCGTTATTCTCATTTAACGCCGGAAGCAGGGGAAACCGGCGTAGTTCCTTTTTTATTCGACGAAAATTGCTCGTCCCGTCCCAGCGAATTCGAAATCGTATTTCTGAAAAATGGCGTCCGGTATATTTACGGTTTCGCCGCCGATGCCTTGCAGACGCATGAAGAATGGCTGTTCGACTACCCCAAAGGCCAGCGCCGAAAATTATTTTATCGCCGCTGCGCCGTGGGAGCGAATGAATCCGTTTATGAATACGGGAACCAATGGAAAAAGGGGAAAAGAGGCGCAATCGAACGTCTCGCCCGGCCTAATGTTCTGTTCCTCACCGCCGCCGCTCAATCCGGCCAGGAAACGGCTCGCTGCGTATACGATTGGTTCGATAAGGATTTCCTAATGGCGCCGTGCGATGGCGGTTCCAACGCAGAAGTCCAATATACGCTGCAACTGATCCATAATCGCCCGGAATTCAAACAAAAGCTGCTTTGTTTTTTGAACGCCGCCGATTTTAACATCATGGATTTTACAATAGAAAAACAATCGCAGGGGGTATTGAATTCTGCCAAAAATGGAACAGAGAGATTGGCCTGCGCAGCAGTCATCCGCCGGACAGCGGATCGCTTCGGCAATCCCACGCCGGTCTATTTTCCGTGGCCGGAAGAATCGGAAGGCTTTCGCAAACTCTTCGCGCTCGCCGGGCCGATGATGTACGCTCTCGCCAACGGAAGCGTATTGTTGGCCGACAGTATGGACGCCTGTCTGCATCCCGCCTTAATCCGGCGCTTGATCCAATCCTTTCACGGCGGGACGAATTCGCAGGGCGCCCAGTTGATCTTAAGCGTTCAAAACGATGGCTTGCTCGACGACGAGCTTTTCCGGCGGGATCAGGTCTGGTTCATGGAGAAGCATTCCGCCAGCGGCGCATCGTCTCTCTATTCGCTTTGGGATTTCAAGAAAACGCGCGGCGGGCCGGAAAATATTCGCCAAGGGTATCGGATGGGAAAATACGGGGCGGTTCCCACGGTGGGAACTCTTTTGGAATGAGTATGAAACAACGGGGCATTCGCAATGACGCATCGCTGCGGCGGGGAAGGCCTTGCCGCGAACCGAAGGAATCGGTCTTGATCGTATGCGACGGCAAGAAAACGGAAATCGATTATTTCGAATCGTTTCGTTCGCGAGAAATTCCTTTGGCTATCCAATCCGCCGGCGCCGCCGATCCTAAAGCGATTTATCGCTGCGCCAAGCGCCTGGCGCGGGATTTCGATTGGATTTGGTGCGTCTTCGACTGGGACCAGCGGGGCGATTTGGAGGAAGCCGTCGGGCATACGGACGGCAGCCGCCAGCGGATTCAGATCGCTTATTCCAATCCCTGCTTCGAAGTCTGGTATCTGCTTCATTTCCAGGAACTAACATCGTTCGTCAAAGATGCTGAAACAGTCATCGGCAAACTCCTGCAATACATCCCCGATTACAACCGATCCAACGATTATTCCCAGCAGTTGGCGAAACGGCAGGAGTTCGCTTTTGAAAACGCCCAGCTCTTATGGAGAGAAAATATCGAGAAATGGCGCAATCGATATAAAAATCCTTCTACATCCGTCGATCAACTGGTTGCGTTTTTGCGAAAATTACGCGGCGAAAAACCTATCGCCCCCTACACGGAGCCTTTCCCTCACCCATAGGATGAGCGCCAAGGGCGAGTCGTCATCCCAGCCTTTCAAGGCTGGGACTGGAGTTTGGCCTTTTACTAGATAGAAATAACAGGGAGTGAAATTTCCGTTTGATTTTTCACTCCTTTTCTTGTATCCTGATATCTAGTTATATGACTAGATATCCCTTTCGGAGGCGATCTCATGGGATTCCCCGCCAAAGTCCAACTTATCCAACGAAAGAGCAGCGAACAATGGTACATCAATTTCCCTTCCGCCGT
>JBFMBP010000020.1 GCA_040755155.1 Candidatus Omnitrophota bacterium
CTCCCAACCTCCCCCAACTTGGGGGAGGAGAAATAAAACTGGCGGGGCGCGGGAAATGAGGCGCGAGGATGCCTCTTTGCAAAACATTTGCCGAACCGTCATCGTTCCTCTCCCTTTTTCAAGTCGTAGAGTAGGCTCAAAGCCGTAGGGTGGGATCAAAGCGAAGCGTAGCCCACCACTTCCCCCAGTCCCCCAGCCTCAATTCGCCAGGGTGATATTGATCTCGATTTTCGTTTCCTTGCTCAAATTTTTCGTCCCGGAACAAGCGATCGTTTCCTTCCCGGAATAACCGTTCGTTTTCACCAGAATTGGCAATCCCGATGAAGGAAGAGATACATCACGGCAATCAGATGGAATTTCATCAAAGAAGGAAGCGAATAAACATTCCTATTCTCTTGCCGGGATCTCGGAGTTATACCAATCGACTCGGCGGGTGATAAACATGACTACAGCAAGAATTACGAATAGACCGAGCGATCCAATCAGAAGCGCGTAATCTCCATTGGTCAACAGGATGTACAAGTAAGCATAGAGCCCGGCGATCAGGGCGGCCACAATCGCCGTTTGCTTAAAGCGATGAAAAATCGAATAACTATATGAACCCGTCATTCCTATAACAGCCATACAGGCGAGAACGTAAGCGAGTAAAAAGCCCAAGTGTTCCATCAAAGACAGTTCCAGCAGATAGAACATACACAGAGAGGCGCCCAGCAATAGGTATTGGATCGGATGAACGCGGACTCCTGCCAGTAGTTCGATCAGCCAAACTATGGTAAACGTAAGGAGGATAAACAGACTGGCGTATTTGACGCTGCGTTCAGCCATCCGGTAGGAATTCATAAGGTCGATCAGATTGACTCCGAACCGTGAGTTCTGAATGTTTTCACGAAAATCAGTTTGTCCCGTCCATGCCTGGGGGTAATTCCGGCCTAGGAAAGGTATTTTCCACTTTGCGATAAAATGGTTATCCGATACGCTTCGATCGATGGGAAGCCAAGCGCCTTGAAAACTAGGATTGCCCGAATTGGAATTCAGATCGACAATCGTTTCCTGTCCAAAAGGAACGAAAAACAAGCCCACACTACCGTTCAACGCAAGGGGAAACGCGAACTCGTACTGTTGGATTTCCGCATTGATCGCCACTAAGGCGTGAATTCCGGTATTACTTCCCGTGCAGTATTCTACGCCAGGAAGAAAGGGAAACCGGTTGCTGTTCCAAGATATTTCGGTTTGTTCTTGAATGGCGTGCGCATCGGATATTCCCAGCGTAATTTGAGCGCGTTCCCAGATAACGCTCGCCGGATCAATTCCCAGTTCTTTAAAATTCAGTGCAGGAAAGACGCCTGAAACAGTCAGATTCAATTTATAAACCGGAACGGAATAGATCCCCCGAAAAAGAGCGGCGCAATCCAATTTTCCCGCAACCTGCAACTTTTCCGGCAGAAAAATCGCATGCCGAGTCTCGGTGTGATTAATTAGTTGACCGGTCGCACTCATCTCGTTCCATTGATACGTATAAGGAACAATCAAAGCAGGCCCGTTGATAGATTGCGATTGTCCCCACTTTGAAGAAATTTCTTCAATAACGGATTGCTGCCGACCTTGACGCTCGTTCACTAAGCTTCCGATCATGAATATCGGTATTTGGAGAAAGAGAACAAGAATGCCTACTCCTATAAGGCGTACAATCTTTGATTGGCGAATCGATGTTATGACGTGATTCAATGAGTTTTGCATGATTCATTCTTCTCCTATAATGGGATGGGGAAAATTTCCTAAAATGCTCCCCATTGTCTAGACAAGAAATCGTAAAAATCAGGTGGAAAGCGACTTTTCTTTTATCTTCCCTTTCTCCGGATCAGATCAAAGGGACAAGGGGCAACGGAAGTCGCGTAGGGTGGGCTCAAAGCGAAGCGTAGCCCATCATTACGATCGCCTAAGCCGTAGCCGCTTGGGGCAGAGCGCCGAATCTTCTCTCCCGATGGTGAAATTCCCGGATCGCCGCTTCCATATCGTCGGCAGTGAAATCCGGCCACATCGTTTCAAGAAATACCAACTCGGCATAAGCGCATTCCCAGAGGAGAAAATCGCTCAAACGCCGCTCGCCGCCGGTGCGGATAAGCAGATCGACGTCGGGAACGGCGGGATGGGCATGGTTGACCTCGGCCAGGCGCTGAGCGAAATTCTCCCGCGTCGCATCGCCGCTTCCGTCAAGCCGGGAGGCGGCGAAGAGAATGGAGTCGCGGGCGGAATAATCGATGGCGATGCGCAGGAGCATCTTTTCGCCCTGAGCCGTCGCCGCTTCCGCGCTTTCGACCGCCGCGCGCAAGCTGCGGGAAAGACGATCGCGGCGGCCAATGACGTTCAAGCGAATGCCGTTTTCCAGGCATTGCTTCCGTTCTTTGCGCAGAAAATCGTAAAAGAGGCTCATAAGGAGATTCACTTCGGACATCGGGCGTTTCCAATTGTCGGAGGAAAAGGCGTAAAGAGTCAGCGTAGTCACTCCCAGACGAAGCGCCGCCTCCACGGCGCGGCGCACGGCGTGGGAGCCTTGGCGATGGCCTTCGCCGCGAGGAAACCCGCGCTGAACGGCCCAACGTCCGTTGCCATCCATAATGATGGCGACATGGAACGAAGCGGAATTCAATGGGCAAAAAGCGCTTTGCATCATAAAGTACTCCTTGAAAAAAAATTTCAGCGTCCTTTCATGGCCTGGATCAAGGCCTCCATATGCGACAGGTAGCGTTCTAGCGCACATCGGCCTTCGGGAGCAAGGCGGTATTCCGTTTTGGGAATGCGGCCCTCGAAGGATTTGACGCAAACGATATATTGCGCTTCCTCCAACTTGCGCGCATGAACGCTGAGATTGCCGTCGGTGGTGTTAAGAATCTTCTTCAATTCGTTGAAGGTCAGCGTTTCATTCACAGCCAAAGCGCTGACGATGCCTAGACGGATGCGTTCATGAATCAACCGGTCCAATTTCGCAGGATCGGATTTGGACAAGATCGCGTGCACCACGCGCAGATCTTCGGAGTCCGCCGGACAAGCGGAGGGATGGTCTTTGTGCAAAACGTTATTTTTAGCCACCATGCCTCCAGGCGATGATTGCGCCGAAAAGAATATGCAAACCGCCGAAGCCCAAAGCCAGCATGAAGTTTCCCCATGCGGTCGGAAGAAAGAGCGTAACAGCGCCGACGGCGGCGAAGCAAGCGCCCATGAGGGGAATGACGCGCACGGAAAACGCGCCGCCGGTAATGACGCCGACGCCGTAAAGCAAAAGCCAAAGACCGGGAAGCGCGTCTGTCATTCCTTGCCGGAACAAGACGGCGGTCAGCGGAACCCCCGCCAGAATAGGAGCGATAAGATTAAGCATGAACTTTCCCCCCGCGCCGGAAAAAAGCGATGAATTGGCCAGGCGGGCTTTATACCCCATCGAAACGATGCCGATTAAAATGGCAAGGATCGAATCGCCCAGCCAAAGATAAAGCCAATTTCCGGTTCCGGCGAAGCGGGAAGAGATGACGGCGGTCATAATGGCCGTGCCGCCCATCAAAATCATTCCCCAGCCGGGAACGGCGGTAAAAGAAGCGGAGCGCTCCATCACCTGGCGAATGAAGCGAAGATCGTTCATGGCGTGCACATGCAGCGCCGGAGCGTCTTTAGGCTGATCTTGAAAGATTCGGTTCTGCATAGAATAATTCTATCCCCATTATTCGCATTCGTCAAGTACTTTATATCATAAAGTTGATAAGGAAAACGAATACGTAAACTACTAGTAACGCCTTTTTTTCTTTTTTCCATTTTTTTAATTTCTTTAATCGTAAGAGGATTATCTTTAATTTCATGCCTGCCATAAAAAAAGTGGGTGGCAAGGGCAAGGCGTCAGCCTGCCCTTGAGAGATTGATCAAAGGCAGACTTCGTCTTGCCTTGCCGCTCCCGTCAACCATCGTCATCCCAGCCTTGAAAGGCTGGGCTATTTTAAATGCCCCTTTAAAGGGGCAAACGATAATAGCCCGCTGTTTCAACGGCGGGGCGGCAGGTCTTTTCTTCCTGCAATCGCCGAGGGCCATTTCTCGGTAGAGGGGCTTAATCATTCCAATGGGTGGCAAGGGCAAGGCGTCAGCCTGCCCTTGAGAGATCGATCAAAGGCAGACTTCGTCTTGCCTTGCCGCCCCCGTCATTCATCATTCATCACTCATCATTCCAAGTAAAGCACAACCCGCCATCCCCCTACGGACGCTCCGCGCGCAGAACGCAGGCGAGCGCCCAATCGGCATGATCGCCCTTGGTATCGTTTTCCGCATTATCGACGATTAACGTCAAGCGGTTGGTTCCTTCCTCTTTCTTGGGCAAATGGACAAGGACGAAGCATGGGTGGGAATAGGGGATGGTCAACGGTCCCTCGTATTTCATTTCGCCATTAACCAAAACGGAAAAAGAAACGGTTCCCCATCCCGGATACTCATCGTAAAGCATCAACGCTTCGGCGTCCACGCCCGTCCAGCATTGAAAGACATCGTACTCGCCGGGGACGTCGTATTCGATGCGGGATTTGGCGTGCGCGCCCAGGCCGTAACGGTAGATTCGATCGCCGATGCGCAATTGATTTCCATCGGTGGAAAGGTCTATCCCCACGCCATAGCCGGGCGGAGGATCGGCGGCCAGTTCGGGAGGAACAGCGGGCCAATCCTGTTGCGAAAAGACTGGCTTTATATGGCTAAGATAGAGGATGCGCGGGTCCTCTTCCCTTCCCCGGTTGCGCGCCCATAGCAAAAACGCCGATAGCAACATGGCGAAAAGAAGCGCATTCGCCATAATGGAAAACCGGCGATGAGGACTGGCGGGAAGAATCCATTCGTAAGCAATAAAGAGGACGAATAAAATTACATTGGCGGCGGCAATCCAAATTCCTTGAGAAGCATCAATTTCAGACGCTTGGCGAATCTCGCCGATAAGCGGACAGATCGTTATTAAATTCATAAGAAAAGTGAAAGTCAAAGCGGCGTAGAAGCAGCGGCGCGATCGGCTGGCGGCGGCCAATAAGGCGTAAAAAATGAAGAAAGGAAACAAGTAGCGCTCATGAACCTTCACTGGCAACATGTAGAAAGCGAGAGCGGCGAAGGAAACGGCGGCGAGAATCCCTTCCTCGCTGGAGCGCTTAACGATTGCGTAAAGGCTTACTAAAAAAGCCGCGCCGAATAGCGCCGTCCCCAAATTCTTATAGGTTAAATAAACCACAAGAGCATTGGCTGACAATTCGCCATCGCTGCCGAACAACCAGCCCCAGATGCGTTCGGGCAGGATATTAGGATCGGAATGCAGCCGCCATAAATTGAACGCCCCGATGGTTACGCTTTGGCCCCATTGGAAATTTTCCGTCACGCAGCGCAGCCATAATGTCGGCAATTTTCCCGCGGCGATAAAGGGCGATAAGATGAGCAGCGCAGCGAGAACGAATCCCGCCAACGCGATGAATGCGGCTTTACCGCCCTTGCGCAAAAGAGGAACCAGGAAAAAAAGCGGAAGGAAAGGCAAGGCTTGAATCTTCATCAACAGCGCCGCCGCCAGCGCCGCCCCGCCGTAGAAAAATCGCCCATCCAGCAGCCAGAGCAGCGAGAATAACAGCAGCGCCGCGAAGATGGCGTCCACCTGGCCGTAATAGACGCTGACGTAAATGACGGCGGGATTGAGGTAATAAAGCGCCATCGCCCATAATCCAGCCGATTCGCCCCGCCGCTTGGCGAGCCAATGATAAAGCCCCCAGGCGGCAACGGCTTCGAACAGAACCGTCGCGCTCTTTATCAGGCAAAGAAACAAGCGCGATTCGAAGGGCGCGGAAAAAAACAGCCGGAAGACCTTGGCTAATAAATATAAAACGTAAAGATAAACCGGCGGATAGTTGATTAGGCGATGCTCGAAGGCTTCGGGATGGTCGTAGATGGAGAGCAAGCCTTCGTTGGCCATATATTTTGCCCAAGAGGAGAAGAAGATAAAATCCTGCTCGAAGCCGATGACAGGAAGAAAAGGAAGACGCAGTAAAAGTCCCAACAAAAGCAAAGTACGAAACCGCATCGAGGGTTCCATGAAGAAATCGAGATTGAATTTGACCTTTCCCATTCGCGTTTATCCCTACCGAGTCTATTACGCGGACACCGACGCCGGAGGCGTAGTCTATTATGCGCAGTATCTCAGAATCTTCGAACGGATGCGAGCGCTCTACGTCGAAGAATACGGGCTAACGCTGCGGGAAATGGCCGAACGCAACTGCGTCTTCGTCTGCCGCCGGGCGGAAGTGGATTACCTCTCCCCCGCCCTCTTGGACGACAAACTGGAGGTCAAAACCTGGATATCCGAGTTGGGGGGAGCGTATTTGACTTTTCAATACGAAATCGTCTGCCCGGAAAGAACCGGCGAGGAAGGCCAACCAGCGCGCATCGCTGCAGGAATCACCAAAATGGCCTGTTGCCGCCGGGACGAAAGCGTCATGAAAACGTGCAGGATCCCCTCCTGGGTATTGGAACGGTTGGGGGATTCTTAAGACTTTCTAAATTGAATTGCCGGTTAGAATGAACTATTCGACTTATCATATCATATTACGCAGCCTGGGAGTACGGGCATCCTGCCCGCAAATTTGGAAGACCGTTCCAGAGCGATGGACAGGTCTTATTTATTGTTGCGTTTTTTAATCGCGAAACCGCGAAACGGCGCGAAATCCACGAAATTTTCGAATCACGGATATTGCGAGTTCTTTTGGATTCCACAGAAATATCTTTCTCGCAGCTCGATTACTTGCATCGACAGTTTTTCTTTTCTTTTTTTCGCGTTTTTCTTTTCCTTTCGTGTTTTCGCGATTCAATCGACGAGAGTAAGAGATTCCTTTAATTATTCATTGCGCGTAACATGAGTTAATACATTGCGCTTATTTGGAAGCATAACCACTTAATGCGAGGGCGATATTAGCAATTAGGAGAACAGCGAATCATGGAGCCGCGCATTCCAATCGACAGGGAAAAAATCGAAAAATTCTGCGCCAAATGGAGCGTCAAGGAGTTTTATCTCTTCGGTTCCGTGCTGCGGGACGATTTCGGACCGGACAGCGATGTGGACGTTTGCGTCCGATTCGATCCAAACGCGCCGTGGGATTTGATGCACATTGTCGAGATGATCGAGGAATTGGAAGGGATTTTCGGCAGAAAGGTCGATTTATTGGAGGCTGACGCCATACGCAATCCATTTCGAAAAAAAAGGATTCTTCAAACGCGGAGGTTGATTTATGCCGCGTGAAAAAGAAGACGCAACCTACTTGTGGGATATGTTGGAAGCTTGCCGGAAAATCGAAACGATAATTTCGGGAAAAACATGGCGGGATTTCGAATGCGATATGGTGATTCGCCACGCCGTGGAACGATTGATCGAAATCATAGGCGAAGCGGCGCGAAATATATCCGCTGAATTTAAAACGCTTCATCCGGAAATTCCTTGGAAAGGAATCATCGGTCAGCGTCATATCATCGCCCATGAATACGCAGAGATCCAATACGAAAGAATATGGAAAATTGCAACGAATCGCATTCCTGAACTTCTATATCAATTAACGCCTCTCGTTCGAATCCCCGAAAACGAAGAATAGTGCTTTAGAGAAATGGGGAATTTCATCACGATACTCGTTCCCGCCTTGTCGATAAGTCGTTTTGGTAATCGTACGCAAGAATAAAATCTCGCCGCAAGGCTCTTGTAGATTGACCATACTATCGGCTCGTGGTAAAAACGGAGCAGAGATTTTTCTCCATTATTACGATGCGATAGCGATAAAAGCATGGGCGAGCGTTTTTCGATTTTTCTCCTTTTCACCATCGGAATGAATCTTTTCTGCGGCGTTGCGGCGTTGGCGCAGGATGCTGGGGGGCGTCCTCCCTTGGAAATCTTGCGCGGCTCGCCCCAGTACGATTTCGTCAACGAGATTCTCACCGTCGCGCCCGACGAAAAAGGACTAGCCGCCATCGAGCAGGAGGAATTGTCGGTTACGGCGCAACATCTCGTCTACAATATGAAGTCGGAAATCCTCAACGCCACCGGCGACGCCCGGCTGTGGGATCATGGCTCAATTCTGCGGGGGGAGAGCTTGCAATACAACTTCGCCTTCAAATCGGGAAGCATGATGGGCGTGCAAAACTCCGAACTGTCGGACGGCGTCTATTTCAGCGGCAAGCAGCTGGATTTCGAGGAGAGAACGGCGGAGCCGGTAAAAGGCGCCACGGAACCGCAAAAACTGCGCGTGTATACGATGCATGACGGCATGGTAACCACCAACGACATGCCCTATCCTTATTACCAGATCGACTACGATAAATTAGTTCTAATGCCGAATAAGAGGATGTGGGTCTACAATCTCACCTTCGTCACCAACGGCGTCCCTCTGATGTATTCCCCCTTTTATACGAAATCGCTGAGAGAACACCGCGTCGCCTATTTTATCGAAGTGGGAAGTTATCGGCATCTGGGAACGGCGGTCTTCAACCGCATTCTTTACCGCATGTCGGAAGAATATACGTTCAACGTCTACGGCGATTACTATTCGCGCATCGGCTTCGGCAAAGGCGCGAAAGCGGAATTCGACGTGAACGGCCCCTACGGCCCCAAAGGATTCCTCTACGGATACCACATCGATCAAGACGGCTCCGACAACGACAATATTTTCGAAGACAGCGACCGTTATCACATCGCGGGCACTTATGGGCAAGATTTGCCCTACAACATGCGGCTGCAAATCCAAGGACACAAGCTTTCCGATTCGGAATACCGCTGGGATTTCCGGCGGCCGGAACGGGTGCGGGAGATGAAAGTAAGAGAGAGCGAAAAAGACCCCGTCTCCTTTATCAATTTATCGAAAACCTGGGAAGACCAAAGCGCCCGCATCACCTACGCCTCCCGCTTCGAGCCTTTTTATTACAACGGTCTGCCTTACGTGGAACGGTTGCCGGAAATCCATGTCGAGCAATACCCGATGCGGCTATTTGGTTCAGGCATCTACGCCGTCATGCGATTGGATTATGGACGCTACCGGCGGGAGGAGGGCGCCACCTATCCTATCAACAAGAACGTCCTGTTCGATCAAACCAATTACGTGGACGACGTGGAACGCTACGATGCGGAACTGACGCTGTCGTACCCCCTTGCGCTACCGTCGAATTTTCATCTCAAGCCCTGGCTGGGCTATCGGGGAACGTATTACGGCGACCCGTCGCGTTCCATCGACGATCCCAACCTGGCAGGATATCAATTTACGGAATACGATTTCGATTCCGAAATGCGATCCATGCCGGAGGGAGGGCTGGAACTCTCAACGCGGCGCACGTACGAGTTCGATCCCTTTCTGGACCGCTTCGCGCGAATGCGGGCGGTTGTGGAGCCGGTTCTGCAATACAGCTATTATCATCCAGATAACGCTTTGGAAGAGATTATGTCGGGACCGGCGCGCTTTCCCTATATCGATCCAACGGACGAAATCCGATACCAAATGCACCGCGTTTCGTCTTTAGTGCGCACGACGATTCAAGGGAAAAACGAAGCGGGATTCTCCAGCGATTTCGCTTACCTGGCGGCGGGAGCGTCGTTCGACATGATTTCCGACGGCAATTTGAAATACGACAACTTCGAATATTTCGACGATCCCGCTGAACATGACGATTATCGTTTTTCCGACCTGATCGAGGAGTTTCGCATCTACCCCTTTCCCTGGATTTCGCTGGGCAATACGCTGCGCTACGACATCGACGACAGTTTGGTGCGCTCGTCGTACTATTACGCCAATTTGAATCCGGTAAAAACGCTGGAATTGAGCGCGGGATTTTATACCTATGAATTTCCTTTCTTATATCACAACGCCCCCTATTACGAAGAAGGAGGACAAGAAGACCTCATCTTCAGCCTGAGATACGACATCTCCAAAAAATGGCAAGTTTATTACTCGACGCGATACGATGTGGACAGTTCGGTATTTCGTTCGAACCGCGTAGGCCTATTGCGAGATTTATACGATTTTTACGCCTTGTTCGAAGTGGAGTATGAAGAACATCCATTTCTGGAAGACGATCTGTCCTTTAACTTCAGCATCCATTTCTGGGGCATCGGAGGCCGCCAAGGGCAGAACATTCCCGTGCGGTTTTGATAACTCATGTTACGCAATTCATTTTCCCTCGCCCTTTGGGAGAGGGTCAGGGTGAGGGATTAAATCCACTAATATCAACCCTCACCTAACCTCTCCCAATCTTGGGAGAGGGATTTTAAATGCGACAAATTAAATGGCGATTGGAATAAACCCTATTTCAATTGACTCTGGCAATCAACAACCTGTTTTTTCAGCAACCGGACGGCGTGTTCCAGCGGTTTTAATACCCAAGTCAAACAATCGACCGCTCCTTGTGGACTTCCTGGAAGGTTGAGAAGAAATACGTCATGAACAACGCCTGCCGTGGCGCGGGAGAGTATAGCGTAGGGCGTTTTTTCCAAAGAACGGCGGCGCATTTCTTCGCCGAAGCCGGGCAATTCCTTCTCGAGGAGCGAGCGCGCGACATCGACCGAGCAATCGCGGGGGCCGATGCCGGTTCCCCCGGAGGTCAAGATAACGTCGTAATCGCCGGAAACTGCGAGATCGAGTATCTTTTTTCGCAACCGTTCGGCGTCGTCCGGCAAGACATCCAATCTGACGCATTCGCCGCCATTCTTCTCGATCAACGTCCGCAGAAGCGGTCCGGCGGCGTCTTCCCGCACTCCCAGGGCGGCGCGGTCGCTTAAAACGATAATCGCGAAACGTATTCCTTTCAGCATTGATTTTTCCTAAAATCGTTTATGATTGATTCGTTCGCCTCCGCGGCTCCTCGATGGCGATGATAATGCGCCGACGGCGAAAATCGAAGGAAAAGGCGCAATGGCGTAACCAAGAGTTGTTCTTTTCGTTGGTATATATTAGTATCGATAGAGCATACCTGCAAACGGAGCCTCATCGATCGGCGCATGAATCGAGTAAGGATAAGAATCAATGAATACGCGCATTCCATGGACAATCGCTCTACTTTTATTCTCCATCCTATTCGTCTCGCTGGACGGACCAGGAGCATGGGCGCAAAAAACCGGCGCAGCGTCGGAAGTGATCCCGGCTACCGGGACACCGGCGGGATTAACGGCGAGCGAGGAAGAACAGGGAATGACGCTTTACGATCTGTTGAAAGCGGGCGGCTGGGTCATGTATATCATCGGCGCATTATCCATCCTGGCGCTGGGATTGACGATCTATTATTCCATAACTTTAACGGAACGCAATGTCGTATCCAACGAACTGGTTATGCAGATTCGGCATTACCTCCAAGATCGGCGCTATGACGATATCGCTCGTTTGTGCCGCCGCTCGAAAGGAATGTTCGGCAAGGTGATTCTGGCGGGCGTAACGCGCGGCGCCATCGATCCCGGCGGCGTCTCTTCTACGATGGAAGCCGTCGGACGCCGCGAAGCGGAAGCCTTGATGCGAAAGGCGCGCCATTTATCCGATATCGCCACGATTGCGCCGATGCTGGGGCTTTTAGGCACGGTGTTGGGAATGATCAACGCCTTCAATTTCATCGCCTTCGACATCAGCGCCGTTAAGCCGGTGGCGTTAGCCAGCGCCGTCGCCCAGGCGCTGGTTACTACGGCGGCGGGTTTGATCGTCGCTATCCCTTGTATGGGCATTTTCTTCTATTTCCGGGGAAAGGTCCAATTTCTCGTAGGAAGAGTAGAAGAAGTGGCGGTGGAAATCGCCGAGGCGCTCTCTTCAACGGACGCAACCAAACGCAAAACCACGATTCGCAAAGGCTGAGAGGGATCGAACATGAATTTTCTTGGCCGCTATCGCGAAGATGAACCCGGCATCCCAATGGCGCCGATGATCGACATTATTTTTCTTTTGTTGATCTTCTTCATCACAACGTCCGTCTTCGCCCGTCTTGAAAACGAACTCGCCATCACCGTTCCCACGGCGGAAACCGCTACAACTCCCAAACGAAACCTCGGCGAGTTGGTCGTCAACCTCCGGCAGGATGGAACGATTATCGTCAATCAGCGAAAAATTACCCTCGATCAACTCTCCGGCCTCCTGACCCGCATCTCCCAAAATTTCTCCGATCAATCCGTCATTATACGAGGCGACAGAAATTCCCGCTTGGAAGATACAATCCATGTGATGGATGTTTGCGCCAAGGTTGGCGTATGGAACGTTCGCTTCGGAGCATTGCCTCCCGAAGAAAATAAGCGAACGCCCTAATTCCATTCACATTCGAAGGCGCCGCATTCGCAACTCATTGAATTTCTTATACTAACCTCTTGCCGCTCGCCATGAATCGCTGTTGTTGACAACCCCAGCAAAAAAAGTCGAAAAAAAGCGTTACGAAATCATTAGAAATGCGTTTTTATTAATAGAATTTTTTAAGAGAGAAAAGAGATAACGTTTCAAAAGAGAAGAGAAAAACGATAAACCGAACCGAAAAGGCATAACCAAATTGAAATAAACCCACCCTCACGCATACACCACACATTCCCAA
Source organism: Candidatus Omnitrophota bacterium (assembly GCA_040755155.1). Lineage (NCBI taxonomy): Bacteria > Pseudomonadati > Candidatus Omnitrophota > Candidatus Omnitrophota bacterium. The sequence continues at coordinate 12,574 of JBFMBP010000020.1, forward strand.
CTGCTACGGTTCCTCCCGAACCGTCTCCCCTCTGGCGCACCCTCCTCCAGAGGGATTTTTTTTTGCCCTTTAGCTGATTTTCCTGGATGAATAGCAGATAGAGCCGCGCCCTCGGCTCCATCCATGATTTCCTATAATGGCTATTGCCATTGAATCGTATACTTCGGCGAAGCCGCCTCGCCGTCCGCATAATTCAAACTTACGCTCGCAGGCAAATTCGGTATGGGAGTTTTATTATACCAACTGGGAGTCGACCAAACGATCGGTTCCAAATTGTTGCCATTCAACTTAACCTTTTGACGATGGACGAGCGTCTCCTTTTTTTCCGCATTCGTTTGCCAAAAATCGATAAAGAGATCTTTTTTGGGAACTTCCATAAATTTCCAAACGGAACCAGCAACCCAAGGCCCCGGCGTCGCCATCGCCAGAATTCTTTTCAGATGGACGGGATAAGCGTCCTCTTTTTCTTGCGGCGTCTCTTTCCACATTGGCGCGCCTGGCCACGGATGGAAAGCGAATTCTCTTTCGCGTTCGGGCAAATTATTCAGAAATTGGGAAGGAATAGCGAAATAAGATCTTTTGACGATGTTTACCCGATTGATTTCCGGCGCCATTCTTTCCGCCAGAATCCGTTGCGCTTCCTTGGTGATATGGCCGTCCGTTCTCTCGAACCATTCTTTTGGGGAAGGTTGGGATTGCAGCATTTGCAAACCGTCGAAAAATTTTATCCCCGCCTGCTTGCACCACGAACGCGCCAATCGCTTCAACTCTTCGTCAAAGGCTAGATCAGACATCAGGATCGTTTGGGAAAAAGTGGAGAACGGCTTTTCCGCAGCCGTCAGCGATTGCAAAAAATTGGGAATATAAAGCATATAGACGGGCATGTTCTTCCGCGCCTGCAATACTCCGAAAGCAGCGATTATGGCTCGAAATTTGCATTTGGCGATCGCCGTTCGTTCGGGATGCAAAAAGAAGTACTGATTTTGCTTCGCTCCTTGGGCGTACCAGGAACTCCAAGCGATATGCGCCTTGGCATCGGGAATGATCTCTTTGATCCGCTCCAAGGAAAGATTGGAGAGAGGTCCCGTTTGTCTTTGCTTGTAAACAGCTTCGGCATTTTTTTTCCAACTCAACGCAGGTCTGTTGACGAAAATCAAGTAATCGACAAGATCGAAAAACCGGAAATGATCCGTTAAAAAACGCCAAACCGGCCCACGAAAATGATTATCGTCCGGCTGCTGAAAAACAAGAGGCCGGGAATCCGCTTCCAGAGGCGCCAACCGTCCCTGCATATAATCGTTCATCGCTGGACCGTCGCTTAACTCGCAATCCACCAAATCGTTGCCGCCGTAAAAACACCAAACAATTGCGTCGGGATTAGTAGAATCGGCCAATGTAAGGACGCGCAACAATTGCTGATAGGGAGAATAACTGCCGACCGCCGCATTGATAACGTCGGCATGAAGATAGCTTTTCGCCAAAATTTTTTGTAAACTGGCCGTAAACGTTTTCTTTTCGGATAGAGTGCTATGGATATGGCTGTCTCCCGCCGCGAGAACCCGCATCGTTCCCTTCGGTTTGGGAAGATCGACATCCGGCCCCAATGTTCCGATCCGATTGCTGCGCTTCCAGCTGATCCCCCCGTCGGCGCCGATAAAGCAGACCTCAAGATTCGGTTCGATGCTCCACCCCAACAAAGGATCCAAAGCGAAAATAGCGGATTGGTTGGTTCCCAGCGGACAAGGAATCATCCATCGCAAAACCAACTCCACCAGACAATAACAAATAAAGAAACCTAGAAAAATCGCCGTCACGGCAAAGGCAATTTTCCGGGAACGCTTAGCAGGCGCGGAAGGCGGATTTTCCGCCGTTTCCGCCGCTGGATTTTGCACGGTTTCTTGGACCAAGATGCCGGTTTCCCCCTTATGTATAGTTTGTTCCTTACTATATTCATTCCCCCCCTAGTTAACAAGATTGACCGTTTACGTCGCGAGTTTTTTTATGTTTCTTCTCCAATATATGCGAAGAGAAAAAAATTCAGGAAGCAATCTACTTGTAAATAAGCAAAGCGAATCGAAAGAAGCGCGATCCGCCTTTGTTTACCATGAATTCATAAAGCGATGCGCAAGGGAGCGCAATGGAAGGGCTGCTTCGTCTGGTCGTTCAAACCTTCGTCTTTTCCAAACGCTCGGCGATCCAGACTTTGATAAGGGATTGGCGGGGCACGCCCAAGCGCTTCGATTCTTTATCCAATAATTGAATCATCCATAAGGGGAAATCGACATTAACCCGCTTCTGCTCCTGTCCCGGCCTTTTCGCTTTGGATAGATCGAGCTATGGAGTAATGTCCATCCCTTCGTCGAATTTTTTATCGAACTCATTCGCCTTCATAAATGTCAACCTCTTCTTTTCGGGAGCGTCTTGCGGAAATAATCCTTATTATCTCTCCCCTGTACGTAAAAACTGCCGACCAATGTTTTCCCAATATCTTGCCGATCATCAAAAATCTTGGCTCATCGATCGTCTTTGCTGATATCTCTATTCTATCGGGATCGTTCCATTAAAATTGCGCTTCCAGGAAATCGATGCCGTGTTTTTCTTTATTGCCGCCGCTCTTATTCGGATCGAATTCAAATTCAAGGCGCAACTCGTTGCGAAACGAAGAAATGAAAAAGAGAATGCAAAATCAATAAATGTATTAACTTCTTACGATGGAAGAGTAGTTGTAGTAAGGCCGTTAAACGAATGGAGTTCATTGAAAAAACGATCTAATGCAGTATTTGTTTTCATCAAAAACGCCGAAGGGCAATGGAAGAAATGCCAAATCGAAACCAATGGCGCGGAGATCGTTCAAGAAATTCTTCTCAGCGGCGATGGAAGCAAACTGTTATGGATACCTTCGAAAATCCCTTCCAGCGTGGATATGTCTTTGCATCCGTAGGGTCGAGCAAAGCCAACCTCAGCGATGTTTTGTTAGCCAAAACCATCATCACTTCGCAATGGACAACATCTTCTCCCCCAGATGCGGCGGTTGTTCGAAATGGAACGACGGCTTGGCCGGTTCCGGCAAATCGGAATCGGTGATCGATTGCCAGAAGCCGGAAAAGATGCGCTCCTCCGCAAACCGCTCCTCGGCATAGGCCGCCGCCTTTCGTCCCATCTCTTGGCGCTTGGCGCCGTCTTCCAATAAGCCGCACACCGCTTCGATAAAGCCTTCGTCCGACCGGGCGACGATCCCGGTTTCGCGCGGGTCGATCAATTCCTGCGGGCCGCCCTCGTTCATCACAATGCAGGGAAGGCCGGAGGCCTGGGCCTCGATTATTACGTTGCCGAAGGTGTCCAAGAGGCCCGGATAAACGAAAAGGTCGGAGGAAGCGTAAGCGGCGGCCAGGTCGTCGCCGAACTTGGCACCGGTCATGACGAAGCGGGAGAAGGAGGCGGTTTTGCGCCGCATTTCCTTGAAATACGGCCCGTCGCCGACGCAGTGCAAAACGAAATTTTCGTACCGAGGCGCCAAGGTTTCGTAAAGCCGCACCAGCAGATCGACGTTTTTGTCCTTGGACATGCGTCCTACGAAGAGCATCTTGCATTCCGCTTTCATCGGCCAATAATTCTCGCGGCGGCGGGCGGGAGAGAAGAACTTTGTATCCACCCACCGTTCCAAAATCGCCGTCCGTTCGGGAGAAATGCCCAAATTATGGATATCTTCCAAATACCATTTCGACGGTGAGAATACCTTGTCTGCATAGCGGTAGAACATTTTCGTGAGCAATAACGCCAACTCGGCGAACATGGGATCGTCGGAAACGTTCAGGGCGATGCGGGGCAGATCGGTGTGATAGATGCCGTAGAGCGGAACCCGCAACAGTTTGGCGCAAATCACGCCCATCACGCCCACCGGCCCCGGGGTGCTGACTACGATGGAATCGACGTCTTCGTCTTCGATGTATTTCAATATCTTCAAAATGGATGGAACCGCGATATTCACTTTTTCATAGCCGGGAGTGGGAAATTCCTGCACCGGCGGAAAATTGACGACGTTTTCGCAGGCATCGAAAACGGAAGAGTGAGACGTAACGATGCGCAAATCCTTCTCACGCTTCACCGCCGCTTCCAGAAAAACGCGGCAGGTTTTGGATACGCCGTCCATATTGACAAACGAGTCCGTAAACCAGGCCACTTTCGGCTTGCGCTTGACGCCCAGCCATTTTTCTCCTTTGTAGATCAAATCGCGCTCGCCGTGCAGGTTCTTCATGGTCATCATATATGAGCCGATCACCACCGGCGCAAAGAGGATGAAATAGTGCAGCAGTTTGGGCTTGTTGACGACGCGGACGATCATCTCGTCGAGAACGTCGCTGGCGAGGTTGAAGACGCTTTCGTTGTATTCCTCGCGCGTCATATGGCCTTCTTCGAAGAGGGACTTGAAACTGACGTTGTTGCGGATAATTTCGCGGATTTCTTCGATCAGGTTCAACTTGGCCCCCCGCGGACGGCGGAAATAATTGAAAATCCTTTTCAGGCGTTTAGCGAAATAGGCCTTCGATGGAATCTTCATGGGGCGGTTGCGCTCGAAAATGCGTCCGAGTATGGTGAGCAGTTCGCCCGATTCCGGCCCCATCTTGCTGCGGTAGTATTGATAGGCGATGCTGTTGACCTGATGAGCGAGCGTAAGGCAGCCATCGCTGGCGCCGCAGGGGCGGGTCTTCCCCCGCCGCAGGCCTTCCAAAAGGCCCGCCTTCGTCATGGTCTCCAATTCCACCTCCGTATAGCACGTGCCGATGAAGAGGCCGCTATGGTCGTCCGTGCCCGCATAGACGAACTTCTCCCACGGGCGTTCGCCTACCGGCGCGAGGCCGTGCTTGTCGGCCAGCCGTTCGATCTCCTCCTTCGTCAATTGGGCGAGAACTTGCTCCACGACGCGATTGAGTCGGCGCAGGCGGGTGCCGTTCAAAACTTCGTGCCGCTTGAACAAGAGCAGCAGTTTTTCGAAATGCTCCCAGGTCGTCCGCCCGTTCACTTTATGGAGAGGATGGGCGCAGAAGTGAAGGATGTTTTCTTGATTGAGGTAATCGACGAGGTGGTAGATGTCTTGCCGCGCTTCCTGAATTTCCAAATGCTGGCGGTCGCTGATTCCCAGGCAGACCACGTGAACCTTCACGTCTCCGGGGAAATAGGTCGTAACCTCTTCGCCGGTGACGACATTGTCGTAATGTTCGATTTCCCGCACGCCCGCGATGGTGTTGTGGTCGGTGATGACGACGAAATCCATTCCCCGCTGCATCGCCGTTTCGCGCACCTGTTCGGGCGAAGTAAAACTTTCCGGGCATCCCAACCGCTGCATCAACCATAATGAAGGACGGTCGGAAGCCCACGAATGGCAGTGCAAATCGATTTTCGCGATTCGAGACTCAATATTCATCATTAATCCTCAATCCTTGCTGCTCTTGTGAAACGCTTTTCGTTAGAGATACTGGTGGGCTACGCTTTGCTTTGAGCCCACCCTACGCGATTCATTGGCGTGAAAGCGAATGCGGGCAAGATGCCCGCTCTCCCAGGGCGCCCCGCCCAGCCAAACGACTTCAGTCGCCCGCCGGTGGAAAATGGCGTTGAATATAATCGATCGCCGCTTCCAATGTGGGAAGAATCTTAGTGCAGAATCTCGCCATCCAAGGACTACAATCCGAAAACGGAATCGGTGAGAAAGATACGACGAACTTTCCCAAATCGTGGGCGGCGTAAAAGACTTCCATCGCCGTTCCGATGCTGGGCTTGCAATAATTGACCAACAGAATGTCCGCGTCGCGGATATCTTGCAGATCGAATTCGACGATTTCGTTGGCGCTGTCGACTTCGTTATCCTTAAAATCGCGCCGCATGGGATCGAGCATGTGAAAGCGGCCGTTCAACGATCGCTTGGCGATATCCCGCCAACTCCTGGCTTCGCCGTCGATCTCTCCCATGATGGGACCGCACAAATAAATGGTTTTGCGTTTTTCGGTCATCCGATGCCATTCGCTTTCTACGGAATAATATGACGATCGCGTTCGAGAAAGATTAAGCCCCCGTTAAGAAATCGTTAAAACGCTTCGGCTGAAGCCGCGAGAAAATGCCAACGATTCGCCTAGCTTCCTGGTAAGTTTTTGCGCAATTCTTATAATAAAGGGAATCGAGTAGAAACCCAAGCTGATGTGCATTTATTTGTTTCGATTCTCGCTTCGCGCCGCCGACGATTCTAGCCAAGAGGACGCCAAAACCCGCCATGTTCCCTATTCTACCCGAATCCCTATGCGAACGCTGCCTGGCCATATGTTGCAAATACATCACGGTGGAAATCGACAAGCCGCGCAGCAAACGCGCCTTTGACGATATCCGCTGGTATCTGCTGCATGAGGGCGTCACGCTCCTGATCGATAAAAACCGGTGGATGGTCAAGTTTCCCACCACGTGCACGGCGCTGAACGAAGACAACATCTGCACCATCTACGAAAATCGCCCCGTCACCTGCCGGGAATACAAGACCGACAACTGCGATTATTACACGGAATACGAGGGATGGGAGACGGATTTCGTCGAAATCGAAACCCCGGAAGAATTCGACAAGTATTTAAAAACCAAAAAGAAAAAAACAGCCTCCCCCAAAAAAAATTCCAAAAAGTAATAACGCCGTTTCATGGCGCTTTTCGGAAAGCGTTTCCCGCGCCATTCTATACGGCATGAAAACGTTCGCTTTCTGGGAAATCCTCGCCGTGGCGGCGGCGCTGGGCAGCGACGCCTTCAGCGTCTGTCTCGTCGTCGGCTCCAACAAGCGCTTTAAAGGCCAGGCCTTCCGCCTGGGTTTTCATTTTGCTCTGTTCCAATCCATGATGACGATTATCGGCTGGTACGCGGGGCGCCCCTTCGTCCATTGGGCGCAAAGCTGGGATCATTGGCTGGCGTCGGGCATCGTATTCGTCATAGCGATACATATGCTTTACGAAGCCATCTGGCCGGGCGAGAAGAAAACGGAAATCGACCGCTCGCGAGGGTGGTTTCTGGTAACGCTGTCGCTGGCCACCAGCATCGACGCCCTGGCGATGGGACTCGCATTCAGCGTGCTGAACGTCTCGCCTTGGCGCCCCAGCCTCATCATCGGCCTAGTGGCGGGCGCCATGTCGCTGACAGGCCTCTATATGGGGCGCACCTTGCGCGCCTCCATCGGCCAATCCGTAGAAATCGCCGGAGGCATTTTCCTGCTGCTGATCGCGGGGAAGTTGTTTACGATTTAACGTATGCTGTAGTAGTATTCCTCTTCTTCAAAATAAATTCTTTCAGGTTGTTCTTCCATTCTTGGAACAATAAATTCTTTATCGACAAGAGCATAGGTCCCGATCTTCGTAAGTTTAACAAAATCAATGAGTTTCTCTCCACCGTTCTTTTTCGTTTTCGAGATTTTCTTTTCTTTAATTAAGGTCATAATGATTTTATCCCCCATCAATCTATAAGAATTTACGCTTTTTTCGCGTCCTTCTTTTTTTCGTGATTTCGTGATTCAAAAAAATGTAATTTTATAGCCTCTCTCTTAAATTCCATTACTTCTTCCATCTCGGCTATGCCATATTCATCACTCATCATTCATCACTCCTTCCCCTCCCACATCCTCCAATCCAAAATCCCCACCGAACCGTAAGGCAGCAGCATTCCTGCATGGCCTGTTGGAATCGCGATCAACGTTTGCATATAATAACCGGCGGCTTCGATGCCCATATTCGTCGCGAACAAGGTTTTCGCGTATTCTCCACGGCCGAAGGCTAAATCGACCGGTCCCGACATCCAGCGAGTGAAGACGACGAAATTTTTGTTGGGATCGATGCGGTAGACGAAGCCCGCCATGCCGTCGGCGGCGTAGAGATTGCCGTCCTGGTCGAAGGCCATGCCTTCCAAACTGTCGGTAAACGGCTCCATGAACGTTTCCAATGTTCCATTTAGCAGTAAGCGATAAATGCCGCTGTTGCCCTTATCGGCATTGCAAATATAGAGCATTCCGTCAGGCGCAAAGGCCAGGCCGTTGGGATTGCGGATAGAGGAAACCAGCGTTTCTCTCGTCCCATCGGGGCGGATGCGGTCCACCGTATCCGAACCGATCTGGGCGACGATGAGGTTGTTGTCTTTATCGAAAGCGATATCGACGGGGAAATTCAAATCGGAGACTACCGTTTGCGTCGCTCCGTCCGGAGAGATTTTCATCACGGAATACGTGCGGGCGTTGGACAGGTAGAGATCGCCGTTATGGTCGAAAGCGAGCGCGTTGGGTCCGAGCGTTCCTCCGCCCGTGGCTTCGCCAACGACGAGGGTTTTCGTCGCACCGGAAATATCGGCTTTGATGACGGAGCCGGTTTGGGAATCCGTAAAATAGAGCGCATTGTCTTTATCGACGGCTAAAGCGTACATCATTCCTCTATGCGCAGCCACGATGCGCGGCGGTGGCAGGGTAATGTCCATCGCCGTGTTCTTGGTATAGGCGGAATCGGTGATGGTCATGAAAAAAATATCGTCCGGCTTGGCTGGAAGATCGATTTCCACCGGCTGGCCTTTTTGAATCGCAAAAACGAAATCGGGCAAGCCGGATTCGAAGGTCATGGTGGCGGATAACGGATAGGTATCGTCGAGTATGGCGGCGGTGGGGATGGAAATATGAACTCCAGCAGCGGCGGGAGATACATCGATCCACGGTTCGAAGATGCGCGGCTCTCCCCGGTCGAAGGTGGTTCCTTCCGCGAATTGGATGATGTATACGCCAGTCAATTGCTGCAAATATTCCTGCGTGGGCGATGCGAACGCCTGCACGCGGTACACGCCGGACGCCAGTTGTATGCCGCTGAGCAAAGCGAACTGGCCGTCGGCGGAATTGTCGTTAAAATAGACCTCATTCCCGGCGGAATCGAGCACCCGCACCGCCGGATCGAGATAATGCCATGTTGGCGTTACGAGAATTGAATAGGTTTTGCCTTCCTCCGCCGTAAAGACGTATTCGTCCGCATCGCCGATCGGGCCGATCACGCCGGAAAGATAAATCCCATGTTCCAGAACGGCTCCGTCCTCTTCGTCCTCCATCAACGATGTCTCGACGCCCAAAGCGCCGGACTGTCTCGGTGTTTCTCCCGCAACGATGAAAAACAAAGATTCTTCTCTGATGGGTGTAAAACCGGGAATGGCGACATAGTCGTATCCCTCTGTGGGGGAGCTGGAAGATAACACTCCCATATTCGCATCCGTCAGGGCGGCGATGGGAACGAAGCCATCCACCCCCGTAGCGGTAAACATATAAACTCGGTCTTCGAACAGCAACATTTCATAAACAAAAACGTCGCCCGGCAAAGCGGTTTTTTCCGTCAACTCGAACGGCGGACTGTAGAGAGGAACGTTCTTGACGGCCAATTCGTAAGGGCCGATGGCGTCTTCCGTCGAGCCTTGAATCAAAACCATATAGGTTCCCGTGACGGGAGGATTGTAGAGAATCATCGAAGCGGACGTGAAATAATCGTCATTCATGGCGGCTAAATTTCCCGTTGGATCGAAGACGCCCATCACCGAATCGAGAATGCCATAAGGAGCGCGGACGAGGAAGAAAACGGGCGTATCCTTGCGCAGATAGACGTTGAAGATGTCCTGATCCGTCATCGAAGCGATATACCCCGATTTGCTTTCGCCGATCTGAATGTTGCGGTCGGCTTCGTCGGCGCCCAAAACCTGGATGCGAAAGGTATAATCCACCGGCTCCGTTAGGCCGATAAATTCGATGCGAAATTTATACGTCGCCGTGTTGGGGATCGTCTGGATCATATAAGCCCCGGCGAAATCGAGATCGTTCAATCCTTCGTTGACAAAAATCGGCTGATTGCGCACGTCTAGCAGCGTCAACCGCAGGGAAAAGTCCCATTCGGCAAGGTCCAACAGCGCTTCCACCAAGACGCCTCTCGTTCCTTGGAAGGTATAAGTCGCCGATGGCGCGGCGGGCGTCAGCGTCCCGTTGACTTGTTGATTGAATCCGATCGCGGTCTCTTGGCCAAAAGCCGATGGCGCATTCCCCAAAAACAACAAAAGCATTCCCAATATCGCTGGAAACAATAAACGGTTCCGCATCGTTTTTAACCCTCGCTAATAAGATAATCCTTACTCTAAATCAAATTATGGCGGGAGGGAATGAAAAAATGTAAATACTTGTCCTTCCTTTGCATATCCGTAGGGTGGGCTCAAAGCGATGCGTAGCCCACCAAGGAAGATTTTTTTCACTCTATAGAACCTTTTCCTCTCTTCCAGCGTCCTTTATAAGGGAGAACAACATGGCGAACGATATAAAACGGAAACGTTACTGCGAACTTCTTGCCTTGCGCTATCGCCGGGGCGACGCATCCGCGCTGGAAGAACTCATCAAGATGTGGGAACAACCGCTTTTTTATTACGTCCGCCGTTTAACCGATTCGGAAGAGGACGCCTGGGATTGCCTGCAAGAGACATGGATCAAAGTCATGCGCCAGCTGCATCGCTTGCGGGACGACCAAAGCCTGGCGGCGTGGCTGTACAAAATTGCGCGCAATACGGTCATGAGCCATTACCGGCGATCCAAGCGGCTGCTTTCCCTCGACGAAGAGGAAAATGTTCCCGCCGATATTATGGAAGAATACCATCTCGCCATTGCTCCCGAGGATATCCTCGACGTTCATCGCGCCATCGAGTCGTTGAATCTCCCCCAACGGGAAGCGATTACCTTGCATTTCTTGGAAAATTTCACTTTGGAAGAAATTGCGGACATTACCCAGACGCCGATCGGAACCATCAAATCGAGACTCTATCACGCAAAAACTCGTCTTCGCCAAGCCTTAACCGAAAGTAAACCTTCCGATGCGCCGAAAGGAGAACGCCATGCTTGATCCTTCTTTGCGCGAAAAATTATTCGGCGCGGAAAAGCAAACGCCTTCGCTGAAAGCGGAGTATGAAAGGAAAGTCAAAGCCATGATCGAACGAGAATTAACTCAATGGGAACGAATTGAAAATATGGCGGGAATTGTCTTCGGCATCGTTACGGCGCTCGCTTCCGCCGCCGCGCTCGTCTTCAGCGCTTTTTACGACTTCCCCAACGCGTTGCGCCTTGTGCTTGGACTGTTGTTTTGCTTTTGCGTCATAGGCGCAACCTATAGTTTTTACATCCTATCGAAAGGCAAGATCAATCTGCGGCGCGATAGAAATATCGAATTTACTTTTATATGGATTTTCGTATCCATCATCGTCTTCGTCTTGTTCATCGGAGGGGCGATGGATCGAAATGCAAGCGCCGGTCTTTATAAAGCATTAATGGGAATATTCATACTTCTTATCGCCATTATGGCTACGATATGCCGAACCATCGAACTGCTGGGCGTGGATATCAAAGAAAAACTATTGTCCCTCGAATTGGAAATCGCCGAATTGAAAGACCGCCCATCCACCCCAGAAAAAACGGGCGACTCTCCCACCAGCGATAGATTAAAATGATGAGTGATGAGTGATGAAAAAGATTGATGGGTCAAAAAACGCGACCCATCCTACGGCCCCGCCACCCCGCCGTTCTTAATTTCCTTCCTGATTTTCCAAGACTAGATTCGTGGAATTCGATCTGATCGGGAAAATCAGAAATAGGGAAACCAGGATAAACGCCGATCCTAAAAAGAAGGGAGTGGAGGGACTCCAGGCGTCGAAGAGATAGGTTCCCATCAAGGGGCCGAGGATGCGTCCCATGCTGGCCATGGATTGGTTTAATCCCAATATGCCGCCTTGGACCTCCTGCGCGCTGCATTGGGAGAGCATGCTGGCCATGCAGGGCATGACGAAGCCGGAAGAGAAAGCCAGCAAAAACGCCGCCGCCGCCAGCATCGCCGCCGTAGGGGCCAAGCCAATGCAGAGCAGTCCCAAGAGTACGCCGCCGATGCCCATCGAGAGCATGAGACGGTCGCCGAACCGCTTCGCCGCGCGGCCTACGACGCCTCCCTGAACGAAAACGATAATGGCTCCAATGGCGAACAAGAGAGCGCTGTTTTGCCGGTCCGTAAGGCCGAAGACATTGGCGACATAAAAACCCAATGTACTTTCCATCGAGGCGAATGCGATATAGTAGAACAACGAAACCGTTAACAGGCGAGGAACGAAGGGGACATTAAGCGCCGATTTCAGGATTTCCAGCGAAAATCGCCGCCGTTCGCTATGATTGCGCTCGTTCGGAATCATGGTTTCCGGCAAAAGCAGCAACGCCAATAATAAGTCCGCGCCCGAAAGCGCCGCCGCAATGAGGAAGGGCAGGCTGTAATGTTGCTCCAAGCCCACGATTCCGGCTACGGCGGGTCCCATCGTGAATCCCAAACCAATCGCCGCGCCCACCAGCCCCATCCCTTTGGTGCGTTCCTTGGGCGGCAGGCAGTCGGCCATGATGGATTGAGCCGTGGCGATGTTGGCCGCCGCCGCGCCGGAAAGCAGGCGCGAGGCAAAAAGCCATGCCAGCGAATGCGCATAAGCAAAGAGGAGATATCCCGCCGCCGATCCCGCCAAACTGACTAAAATCACCGGCCTGCGCCCGATGCGGTCGGACAGACGTCCCCAAACCGGCGCGAAGAGGAATTGAGCGATGGAATAAGAAGCCATCAAGAGGCCGCCCTGAAATGCGGAGGCTCCGAAATGCTTGATGACGTAGGGCAACAGGGGAATGAGTATGCCGAAACCCAATAAATCCAGGAATACCGTAAAAAAGACGATGGTGAGAATGGAGGCTTTTTTCATGAATCTCGCTTTAGGATGAAAAGGATTGGAGAACGTTTTCTTATTAACTCATGTTTCGCGCAATGGGTAATTAAAGGAATCTCTTACTCTCGTCGTTTGAATCACGAAAACGCGAAATGAAAAAGAAAAACACGAAATAAAGAAAAGAAAAACTGTTAGCCTAAGGTATAGCGTTCTACGATGTTTTTTCCGTGAAATCCTAAAGAATCCGCGAAGTCCGCGATTCAAAAAAGCAACGAAGAATAAAATCCATGCACTGTATTGGATCGCTACTCCAATCTGCGGACGATACGTCCGCTCTCCCAGGCTGCGTAACATGAGTTATTAAGAGTAACAAGCATACCCCCGTTTTCCAAATTGAAAACGGGGGATGTATGAATTAGCGCTGAATATTCGGCTGGGGAATGCGCTGAGGAGCGCCATTTACTATCTCAAGGGCAA
>JBFMBP010000021.1 GCA_040755155.1 Candidatus Omnitrophota bacterium
ACTACAATTCAATGTGTATACTATATTGATAGTCATAGATGGGATAAGGAAATTTGTAAAGGGGGAAATTATACAATCAATTATTTTTCGACGACTCTTCTTACTTCAGGCGGCTGACCTGTTACGACATGACGAAGTCTAACGCTAATCCGAAAGAATGGCAAGCGCGCCTAGCCTACAATCCAAATATGGAATTCTTCATCCAGGCGGTAGATGCTCTAGGCAATGTGAAATACCTTGACAACCAAGGCCAATACTACAAACCCGCCCCGCCCACGAGTATCGATTTCTATACTTGGCTGAAATTATCGGTGGAAGGATATTAATTGGCTAAGAATGTTATGGAAAGGCAGGGGCGGCTTACATAAAGCTGCCCCTTGTTTTATAGTGAAAAAAGTATATTTGATCGAAATACTTACAAAAAAAATCTTTGGAAAAACCTAAAATCTCCCCACGGCTTTCCTTACGGCGTCTTCCGGCGAGTTATAAAAGTTGATTTGGAATTTGGAAAACAATTCGGGCGGGACGGTATTGATATCTCCAGCGTTGCTCATGGGCAGCAGGATGCGTTTGGCTCCGGCGTCGTGACAAACTTGCAGCGCATCCGCCAGATTATGCGCTTTGACGATGGTTCCGCCAATAGACATCGAGCCGAGGATGACCATCGATTCTTGAACTGGCAAATGGAGCGCTCCCGAACAGAGCGTCGCAAAGGCGATAAGGGTGAGACTTGAACTTGGACCAACGCCCTGTAAATCTTGGACATTCAAATGGTAGTCCCGTTCTTTGACGCTGATCTGAGTACTTACATTTTTGGCGTTGGCTTTAAAATAATTAAAAGCGATTTCGATAGATTCTTTCGCTTTGCTGCTCGATCCCAGCCCCGATTTTTCGTATTTGCCCGATCCTTTAATGACTTGTAATTCCAATTTATAAATCCCGATCCGTCCCGCATCTCCTGCAAAAGCGCCGAATAGATGTCCAGGTTTCCCTTCGCCTTCGGGTATCAATTTATCGCCGCCCATTTCCGGTACGGATACATAATACTCTTCTTGGTTTTCATTCTCAATATACGAGAAATTTACATCGAAAAATTCCATGCCTTGAATTTTTTTCAGTTGTTCCTTTACTCGCCTTCGTCCCACTAAGGCGTATTCCAATAGTTCTTTCGCCTCTTCTTTAGCGCATTCTCCCGATGGGAAAATTAATTTCATCAATCCAGAAAAGGTTTTATTTACGGCGATAATATCTCGCTGATTCAAATCTTTACCCATTGAGAAATATTGGCGAATGACATCGGAGAAATTCCGTTTCCGCATTTCTCGAAAGTATTCCGCCATGTAATCGACGATGAAGCCATACGAATCCGTGAGGAATTCCGGCCTCATCTTGGGCACTTCCCAGCCTGGAAGATAATAGTGCATCCGGTCGAAGAAGGCGCTATCGTTGTTCATCGCTTCAGGAAACGGAGCGAAAAGGTGGGATGTCGCCAATAATGATTCCAGCGACTGATTGATATTGCCTACAAACACCAAAGAAGCTTTGGTGTATTTTTCTTCTTTTCCTCGGGCGAACGAACCGGAAGACATGTAATCCTTCATGATTTGGACGCCGTCTTTGTCTTTGAATGTTATCCCCGCCACTTCGTCGAATGCTACGGCGTCCCATAATCCCACCAAACCGATGGAACGATTCGCCATGTTATAAAAAAGGTTGGCGACAGTAGTTTGACCACCCGATATTAGGATGGAATTGGGGGAAAGTTCTTTATAAACGTGTGATTTGCCCGTACCGCGCGGCCCTAACTCGCAGAGGTTGTAATTGTTTTCCACGAGGGGAATCAAGCGGGCTAACATGTGCCATTTCACTTTTAGTTCTAGCTTTGACGGCTCCATTCCCGTAGAACGGATCAGCGCATCTATCCATTCTTCTTTCGTAAACGCCTTGCGCCCTTCGAATATCTCATGGATATCCATGTTGGGCATTTGAATCGGTTTAAGATTTTGGATGACGAACGGGCTGGAGTTTTTATCGTCTTCATCCACAAAATATTCCATTTGCAGGATGCACCAAATGCCCCCGCCCAGCAGTTTTTCGAATCGGCGGATATAGTCGGGCGAGACTTTGACGCCCGTTAATCCCAAATTGGAAAACGCCGCTTCGTAAACATCCCTTTTTTCGTTCAACCGCACGGAAAGATGATCGATGACGGAGTAGCGTCCGGTTTCGCGGATTTTCGACTTGACTTTTTCGGCTTCATCGGGGCGAATGTAGTTGTCGGAGAGAATGGATTTAACTTTTTCAAGCCCCGCTTGAATATTCTCGTCGTCATCGGTGGCGCAGTACATGCCCAACAAATATTCCAATACGTAAACAGGGACGTTGTTGTATTGCTTTAACAATTTCGTGAGGTCTTTGCGAACGACTCGTCCGGGAAAATGTTGATTGAGTTTTTGATCTAGCGCATCCATTGGCGTTCCTTAAAAGTCGTCGAAATCGCTCGCAATCCCTACATTGACCTCAAAGGGAATGGTTTGATATTCCATCAGCGTTTCTTTATCGAATAAACGCAAGACATAATTTCCGTTAGGGACGCCGCTCAATAATTTGAGGCGTATGGCGAAGGTTCTTTCTTCGGCGCGATCCGAATCGCGATCCGCAATGATTGACTCTTCGGTCGATACTTGTTTTTCCTTATCCCCCATACCCCATAACGAGAGACTTAATGTTCTTGGCAGCATTTTTAGCGATACTTTTTCGTTTTGGAAAAAATTCAACGTAAAAATATTATTGGTGATTTTTTTGGTTGTATTAGTCAATGTTACGTCCACCTTGCGGGCTTCTTTCGCTTTGCGCGATTCTTTGCGGGCGTGAGCATACTGCAAAACAGGGATGACGATTTCCTGCAATGATGCGCCGCCGTGTACGTAATGAATTCCGCCCGGATGCTTGAAGCGAATATTCCCTCGAGGCGTATAGGCAACAAGATTCGAATCGGCTCCGAAAATGTAAGTCATTGGGATTTGCATTGCGCCATCGACGGGAACGCCTTTTTCGGCCAGCAAATAGCGCCGATTGCCGATGAGGCCGATGATACCCGCCTTTTCGATTTTATCGCTCTCGTTGATTTGACTTTTTTGAAAGAGAAAGCCGTGATCGGCGGTTACGATGACGTTGGTCGTATTCAAGGAGTTGACGATTTTCCGGACGGCATCCACGATTTCGCGAATGGCGTTATCCGCCACGCCGAAAAGTTTCATTTCCGTTTCGGGTTTCTCGCCCATCGCGTCGATGACGTTGTGATAGACGTAAACAACGCGGCAGTCTCGTACAAGTTCCCTGGCCTCCTCTTTGGAAGCGGATAGAAGATCGTTCAACTTCATCGCCGCCGAGTTGGGGTAAGCTTTTTTGAGGATGGCATCGCGGTTGGACGTTGAACTGCTGTCAATCCCATCCACGTAGATTTTCCCATTTTCTTCGAACGTTGTGGTTTTATGAGGCAGCAGCGTAGCCATCCCCAACGCCGTCATGGAGGGTATGCTGCCCAGCATATATTCTAGCGTAGTCTCTCCCCGCAGTTCTTTTAACAGCTCCGTTTCCAACTCTTTAGCAATTTCGAAGCGCAGCGCATCCGATATGATGACGAAAATCTTCTCCCGATCGTTTTTTTCCAGGACATTATTTTTGATATAGAAACGATAAAATTCCCTTTGCGGACGCACTCCATCGATCGACCACTTTTTAGTCATATTCTCCGCGGCGGCGTCCGACCAAATGCAAGTAAGATTTTCCAAAAACCAGTTGCAATATAAGTTATCTATTTTGGGGGCTAGGTCTTTTAGAATGTCATTGGTTACATTGTCGTAATATTTGTAAAAATGACGATACAACTGATCGGCTTGATAGTAATCGGCGGCGTAACGCTCCATCGTCTCGGCGAGGGATAATTGGGGAAACGCACCCGTAAACCGCCGCTTGAATCGGAAAAGGTTAATCGCCGCTTCGAGCGCCATGTAAATGTCGGCGAACATGCCATGCCAATGCCCGGTCTTGCGGACGGCGCTCCAGGAAAGCCAGGTCACGTAATCTTCTTTGTCATCCCGCAGCCCGTTGACGATTCCCCGGATGACAATCTTATCGAAAATGGGAAACGCATCGACTTCCAGGCAATCTTCGGGCGGCCAGCCCTCCATCTGCTTCTGCAATTCCAATTCGTGGAAAATTTGCTCGGACAGATAATCGTAGAGCGCCGCGTGTTCTTTGTGATTTTTCCAATTATCCATCAGCACGCGGGCGTTGTTGCGTTTGGGAAGCATAAAATGCGTCCAGCCGCTGGGTTCCTTTCGTTTCAATTGCGCAGCGGCGACGGTCAGAAGCAGGCTGGAAAAGAGTTGCTTCAGCGTGGGGGATTCGGATTCGCAGCCCAGGTATTCTTTTACGAATTGCCAAAAGACTTTATCGCCCGGATGTTTGGCGATCTGCAGAAAGCGCTCGTTTTCCTCTTCGTCGATTTTATCCAGGAAGACGGAAAAGAGGATGGATTCGAAATTGGCGATCTTGCATCGGCATACTACCGCCATCATCGCCAATTGAATTTCCCGCTCGCTGGTTAACGGCGCATCCAAATCCTTCAGCGCCTGCCATCGGGCTTTGTTGTCGAAGAAGGAGATGTTCTCGTGGATAACGCTCTTCAGCTCTAAATTTTCGATTTTCAATTCCCCCATTACGATGGAGGCGCGGTCGGCGTGGAATTTTTCCGAGTAGAGCAGAATATCGATCAGCCAATTCTGACTGTTTTCCGGTTTGGGAGCGGGGGAATAGACGACGTAATGGGAATGCGCATCTTTGACTTCCAGTGTGTATTTGATTTCGAAATAATTGTTATCGATAATCAAGAGTTTGGCGGAACCGAAGTCGATTTTATCCAAATCATCCCGAAATTCGCCTTCGTCGTCGTACCAAAATAGAATGCGGCGCTTGTAGGACGGCGGCAGAGGGGCTTGAAAACGTTTCGCCAGCGCTTCGCTGATTTTGTCGAGATTCATGATATTAGACAAATTCCCTTCGAATATGGCGCTTATCCCATTCCTCTCCCACGATTGGGAGAGGTTAGGTGAGGGTTGATTTAAGTGAACCTAAAATCCCTCGAAGGGATTAATCAAACTGGTGGGCTACGCTTTGCTTTGAGCCCACCCTACGAATTTCTTCCATGCCTAAAGTCAGGATGCGATTTTTAATTCGTCTTCCAATTTTCGCCGCGCTAGCGCCAGATCGTATTGCGTTTGCAGATTCATCCAAACTTCGGCGGACGTCCCTAAATAATTCGCCAATCGGATCGCCGTATCGGGCGTGATCGCGCGCTTGCCCGACATAATCTGGCTAATGCGGCCCGCCGGAACGTTCAATTCTTTGGCGAGCCGGTTCATGCTCATGTTTCGCGCTTCCAGTTCGTCCTTCAATATCTCGCCGGGGTGGGTTGGTATGCGATTCATTGTTTCGCCTCGTTTCATGAGTGGTAATCGACAATCTCGACGTTATAGGCGTTTCCTTCTTTGAATTCAAAGCATAGCCGCCAAGGTCCGTTCAATGAAATTGCCCATTGTCCTTTTCGATTTCCAGTCAATGGGTGCAAATGGAAACTTTTTAGAGGAGGGATATCCGATAAACTATGAGCGGCGTTTAAATAATCATGCCGCTTGTACGCCAATGCGCGATCCACCGAGCGGAATTTCCGCACCTCTTTTCCAGCGAAAAACTGCTGCGTCTCTTTGTCTTTGTACGATTGGATCATATTCCATTATATTACGCTTTACGTAAAACGTACAGCCGTATTTCATGTTTTCTTGAAATGGTTATATTTTAGCCGTCAATTCCTCGAATTTGGCGTAGTTGACGGCGACGCCGTCGTCGAGGTCGATCTCGATTCGCCTGTCGGCGTGATGGCGCAGTTTTTCATCGTATTGGCGCATCTCTTCCTGCTGTTTTCTCAAGCGGGCGATTTCTTTTTGGGCGGCTTGTTTTTCGCGGGGACTTTTGGCGTTCTCTTGGCCGCCGTTGGCCGTTCCTTCCAATTGCTGCAAGCGGATTTCGATCTTGCCTTGCAGTTCGTGCAGGTAATCGGTGCGCATCCGCGAGAGGGTGGACGCATCATAGCGGTGCATGTAAACCAGCGCGTTGAAGGCTTTCAGTTTGCCGGACGTGAACAGCCAATAGATGGGGCGCTTTTTGTAGGTCTGAACGTGGTCTTTATAAAACTGGTTGACGAAATAGCGGCGGACGCATTCCATCGGCGTTTCGTTATTCTTCTGTCCCAGCGCGGCGGCGATGAATTGCAGGTTTTCGTGAAAGGATTCTGAGCCGAAGGCCGCTTTGAGAAACTTCGCAAACCGCCCCACGATATCGTCTTCGAAATAATCGGCGTCGAGGATGGGGATGATGTTATCCATATCGGCAGGGAAGGTTTTATACTTGCCAGGATCGAACTCGCCGCCCGCGTAGGCGAGACCTTCCTGGCCGAGGGAATAGCGCCCCAACATGCAGCCCACGGCGTAGGAGAGGAACGACTTTACGTCCCGCTCCCGGTTGGCTTTGCGGATGGTGATCTCCTCGTCGGGAACGTCCGGCGTCAGCTCGTCCTGCAAGCCGTAGATATCGATAAAGATGCGGTTGAGTTCCTCCTCGTTGGCTTTCAGTTGCTGGAACTGTTTCTCGGCGAACGACGCCCAATTCTCATACGCCTTTTGCATCGAACCGTCTTCTTTATGCTTCAAGAAGGGATGCGCAGCGAAATCCCAGGAAGTTTCGAAGGAATCCCAGTCGGTTTGGGAGTAATTTACATTATTTTTAGTAATTTCAATAATAAACTCTTTTTCTTCAATTTCGATAATAGGTACTTTTGAAACACTTCCATTACCAAAATGCATTGTAGGAGAAAGCAAATGAATAAATTTTTGAAATACTTTTGAATTCATATAAGAAAGAATTAAGTATAAATCAATTTTCTTTGTAAAAATACTCTGCCCTACAGTATCAAATATAAACCCCTTATTTGATAATCTTATATGAAATAAAGAAACAGTAATTTCTGACCATGTTAAACCTTCTTGAAAATAATATTTAGTATTTCTTATTACCGCTTTTGGTTTGAATTTACAAAGTTCATCTCCATCATTTTTCCAATTCACAACAAATTCATTATTGCCATACCATCGCCTATAATCACCGCCTTTATTTAAAGGAAACCATTTCAAACCGCTTACTTTGGCTTTCTCGCGTGAGCCAAAACCAAAACCGATATTGTTAATACAAACCTCAAACCATAAACGCAAGAAACGATCATTATCAGCTGTAGCTAACCCTTGTCTTGGTTCCGCCACATCCCCAATTTTCTGCGAGTTTTGGAAAATCTCCCGAACTTTGTCGCTGACCCAATAGGCGATGGGGGAGCCGGGGATTTTTTGGAAGTCGGAGGTGCGGGCGGAATAGCGGTATTTGACGGCGGGGTTTTGGATGGCTTCATTGAACGCCGCTATATGCTCGTCATAAGATCGTACATGAGAAAGATCGAAAAATTCTCCCTGCAAATCATCCTTGGATTTCTTCAGAATGAACGAAACCAATGGAACAAAAGCCGAATCGAAAAAGAAATGATATTCGGGCTTTACCAGGCTTATGATAGAACTATGTTCGACAATATGTTTCCTCAACCATTCGTAAGATTGGATAAACATCCACACGAAAGGCGTAACCAGCCCGATATACCCGCCTTCTTTAACGAAAGAAAACGCCCGTTCCGTAAACGCGGCGAACATATCCGATTTCGTATTCGGGTAATTTTTCTTAAGAAAATCCCCCAATAGATCGTTCATATATTTGCCGCCGATATAAGGCGGGTTGGTAACGGCGAAGTGATATTTCTTTTTCAGTAACTCGGATAGTTTCATCAGATAATCCAAGCGGGGCTTGGAATAATCCGTAAACATGTCGTCGGCGCCAGTAACGAATTCGGGCTGATCTAAAAGCGAGCCTGCATAATTCTGCTGCGGCTGAATAAGGGAACCATAGACTTTACCGTAACGAAAATCGCCGATCAACTGGGTGTAAGCGACTTCGAACGTTTCGATCCCTTGCGAGTCTGCGAACGCCAGCACGTTGAGATGGATGTTTTCCTCCAAAATCCTCCGCGACTTGCTCCTTGCCTTCATCATCAAGGCGAAGCAAGCCAATTGAATCGCCCGTTCGTCGATATCCAGCCCGAACAGGTTTTTTTCCAAAATGAGTTGAGGAATCTCCCGCTTGTCGTACCCTTGCTCCAAGTAGATTTCATAAAGCAGATCGAAAGCGTAAACCAGAATATGCCCCGATCCGCAAGCGGGATCGAAGAAAGCGATCTCCTCAGGCTTGACGCCTTGCAGAATCTTTTTCGCGGAGGCGTCCTCTCTAGGCGGGATGTAATATTCCATCTTTGCGGCTAGTTGCGATGACGGATGGGCTTCCAGCCAGGCTCTGCCCAAACTGTTATCCACCATATATTGCACCAGCCATTTGGGAGTGAATAACTGCGTGACGACGGGTATCTGATCGTTGCGGTATTTCTTCTTGGCCTTAATGGCCTCGTCTTTCTTCTCGGAAATGTAATATTGATACAGCCACCCGATAATCTCCACTTCCCGCCAATCCTCTTCGGGGATTTCCTCCACCAAGCGCTGCGCCGCCGAACCCGTGAAGAGCAGGTTGGAGGGAAACAGCAGTTCGGAATAATCGGCGACGCGCTCGAAGAGAAAGGGAAGCTGCCGATGCAGAGCGTTGCATTGGGCGATGAGCAGGAGTTTGTAGAGTTCCTCGTCCTTATGCGCCTGTTGCAGCCGGTAGACCTCGTTCTTATCGATGGGCAGGTCCGCCTCCAGCGCATGAGTCAGCAAATCGGGCTGCCTCTTTTCGTGATCGCGCGAAGAAAACGCCCGCAGGCCGAGATAATCGTTGACCTCCATGAAGCGCAAAGCGATGAAGCGGTTGAACCAGGTATAGGCGATCTCCTCCATCGCGGCGTCGAAGCCTTGAGATTGAATCCGCTCGATCAGCCTGTGCCGCTGCTCTTTGATCGCCTTGCTGTGCACTTTGCCCTGAATGACGGCGCCGTCGGACGATTCCTGCTCAATCTCGTAAATTTTCGCCTTGCAGACGCCATAAAACGCCGCCCGCTGGCTGACTTGTTCCAGCAATTGAAGACGGGCGTTGATGGCGAATTTCTCGATGGATTTTTTATTCATGGACGCCTACTCAATAATAATGCTAGCGCGATGAAAGACTAAAGGGATCTATTTCTATCGTTGTTTGAATCACGAAAACGCGAAAAGGCTCGAATTCCACGAAATTTTCGAATCACGGATATCATGGATTCTTTTAAATTCCACGGAAAAAACCTTTTCATGGCGCGATCCCTTTCGTCAAACTGCTATCCTGTTTTTTTTGAGGTTTTCTTTTTTATTTCGTGTTTTCGTGGTTCGATGCGACGATAATCATAATTGACTTCTCTAACTTTTCATCGCGCGTAACATGAGTTAATAAAACAAAATTTCCTTGCCCTTCACCTAGTAAAGCCTGATTTCCTTATTGTCTTTCAAAATATCTTCCAATTCCATGCGCACCTCGCCAAGCCACCGATCGAGTTCTTCCTGGCTGCGGATTGTCTTCGATCCGGCGACCAGCGATTTCAGCGGTACGTTTTGGATGGCGGGAGCATTATTATCTTCATCATCATCCCCATCCCCATCCAGTTCTTCCATTTTCTTGAGCGCCCGATCGACCATCATTTCTAAGTGTCCTTCGACCGCCGCCGCCTGATTGCAATCCTGGTATTGCTCCAATTCCGCCGCTAAATCGTCAAAAGGCTTTAAAAATTCCGCATGAAGCGATTCAGCCACCTGATGGTTGAACAATCCATCGGCAACGACGGCTCTCTGCAACGCTAACAATTCTTTCTTTTCGGAAATTTGTTTAGCGAGCTGGCTCTTATAATCCTTCTCGACAGCCTCCATCAGCGAGGGGATATCCTTAACCTGGCTGTAGGGTTGGGGAGAAAGCAAAATGGACTTGATTCGATCCAGTTTGGCTTTGGATTCCTCGCTCAGATAAAGCCGGTTGCGCTCGAAGCGGCTCAACTGCGCCGAAGCCTTATCGAATATCTCCACCTGGTTGGCGAAGAAGCCGAGAACGGGCTGCAAATCGTCATGGAGGCCGAGAAGATCGCTCTCCCGGTTTTGAATTTGCTCAAAGAACGGCTTGTTCTCTTTGACGGCGAGAAGGCTTTCCAATAAGGCGGCGTCTTTATCGACGACGTCTCTTCCCGGATAGGGATGTTTCTGCTTCCGATAATGCTCCCGCAAACCTTGGATATATTTCAAATGGCGATCCAGCAGGGCGCGGATTTCGGCGGCCAATTCGTCTTCGTCTTGCGGATAACTGGCTTGACCCGTCAATTCCTTGACGATTTTCTTCACCTTTTCCTTGAGGAGCGAATCCACCGCTTCCCGCAAAGTGAAGACCGTATTATCCGCATGGGAAGCTTTGACGAGATAATCGTACAGCGTTTTATCCTTGCGATCCTTTATTTCGCCGCCGCAGCGGGGCGTAATTTTTTTCATCACGATCAGCCGCGCCGCCAGTCCCGCAATATCCAATTCGCCCCAGCCGAAGGGTTTGCGCGTGAATTTATTTTGCAGGATTTTAAGGGTGATTTGATGGTTCATGCGGTTTTCGGTTTCGATGAACCGTTCCACTTCATCCAGCGCCAGCCGGTTGCTTTGCATATCGAAAAAGGCGTTTTCTTCGATGTCGTTCGCTTGCAGGATGCGCGAAACATCGCTGGGATTGCCGATAGGCAATGTGATATAATGGAAATATTTGTAGATATTTTGCACTAAGTTTTGCAGAGCGAACAACATAACGTCTTTGGAGGATTTAGCGGAACAAGGAATAACCTGGCCGCCGGAAAAGATTTCCGCGTTTTTGACGGCGTCTTCGATTTCTATTTTAATGCGCTGTTTCGCTTGCTCCGCCTCGGCGCTTTTGGAATTCAAAACGTTTTGCAACGCTGGGGGATTGCTCATGGAACTTTTCTGGCGCAGATATTTCTCGATTCGTTTGACGGCACCAATCTCATCGAGATAGGCGGCGGACGAAGGCAGGCGGAGAAAGACGAAATCTCCAAGTTCGATCGTCTTCGCCAGGAACGTCATCCGGTCCATATCATGCCAGCTATGATTGGGCGTAATCACCCAAAAAGTAATCTCTTTGATTTGCGTTCCGCGGATTCGATTATCGACTTTCTTGTTGAACTCAAAGGGATTGCGGTTCTTGTCGTATACGAATTTATTCTCTTTGTAGATTTCATCGAAAACGGCTTCCAAAACGTACTCGGCGATTTCCGATTCGTCTACGTCGACCTGTTTGATTTCCCGGTTCACGTCCTGCTCTTCATGCGTCAGAAAGGCGTACTCGTCCCCATTTTGATTAATCAGCGTTTCCGCTTTCAGCCTTTGCAAGGAATCCGTAATTCGTTTGCGGAGTTCGATCTTGTCCGCGTCGATATGATCCAGCGATAGAGTCGTCAGGTTTTCGATATTAGGCCGAACCTCTTTCACGTACTTAATCATGAAAAGGATTTTCAATAAATCGATATCCTGCGGCTTCAAATAAGCGTTGTCGTTTGCTTGAAGAAAGACGCGGCGAATATTCGAATCCAAAAACGCTTCCAAGGCGTCGTAAAAAGCATAAAGAGGAACGAGCGCCCCCTCTTCTTTTTCTCCAATGGATATGGCCGCAGACTGAAAAGCGCTGAGCATGGAGCGTTCGCCTTCGGACAGATGCTTTCCCGTCGCTCCCATAAGGCGAATCTGCTCGAATACTTTTTGCAGTAAAGCGAACTGGTAGGGAATAAAAGGATAGAGATCGGCGAATTCTTCCGCCGTGGAGTAGGTTTTCATTTCCGCCGTATTCGTCGAGAAAGAAATCAAGTTTTTGACGATGGCGCTCTTGCCGCCATAAAAGATTTTAAGAGTCTCTACAGCGATTTTGTTTTTTGTCAAAAGACGCTTCTTGATGACTTCGTCCGTATTGGCGGAAGATAGATTCAAGCGGGTGGCGAATCGCCCCATGATTTTCGAGAAATCGTTGCCTTTGACCCTCTCTTTCGTAAGCGAGTCGATGGCTTCTTGCGAGGTGACGATAATCCAGGCCCGGCCATGAAGCAGCTTGCCGAGATCTTCCGTAACGGTTTGGAGATTCAGCATCAAGTCGGTATTGTCGCCGACGTACTGACCGGCTTCGTCCACGAAGAAAACGATTTTATGGTTGGGACTTTTGGCATCGCAGTATTCTTTAACGTTCTTGCAGAACTTTTCGATGCTTAGGCTGAAACTCTTCTCGCCATCGTCAAACCACTTTGCCGCTGACTCTTTCGACATTTGAGTAGATTGGGAAAGCGCTTCAACGATATTGTCGCGATCGTAAAAGAAAGCGTCCCGGCCTTCTTCCCAGGATTGGCCCGAAATCTGCGGATAGGTTGACTTGAATCCATCGTAGGTTCCTTCTTTCCGCATGATACGTTCCATATCCGCCAGCCAGGAAATCTCCGCGCTTAAGCCTTGATGCTCGTTGAATACTTTATTGAACACTTCGACGATGGCGTCCTTTTTGGATTTGCTGTCCGCCGAAGCTTTGGAATCGATGTTGAAGATAATAACCTCCAAATCCCCTTTCGACGCCGAGCGCGCCATATCGCCGTAAAGGAGGGGATCTTCAATCTTCTCCTTAAAATAATCGAGAGCGCTCTTTCCTTTGACGCAACGGTTTTCCAAAAGATAAGATAAAATCTTCAAAAAGTGCGATTTGCCAGAGCCGAAGAATCCCGAAATCCAAACCCCCATTTTATCCGTTGGCGCATCCAACGATTGAGTAAACGATTCGTAAAAATCGTGAAAGTGTTTGTTGAGTTCTCTGGTAATGACGTATTCGGAAAGCTCCTGCTGGATTTCGTCCTCCTGTTCATGACCAATAGTGATGACGCCTTTGATATTTCGCTCAATTGGCTTGGCGAACATGTCGAAGATTTTCATGGCGGATTCTCCGTTAATCGATGAGATGGAAGGCGCGGTAATAATTATCGTCTTTGAATAAGCCGAACAATTTCAATTCCCGCTGGTCGTATTCGCCGGGGAAAAACATCAACAAAGGCTGCTTGATGATTACGTTGTGAAGGTTGTTCAAAATATTATGAGAGCGCAACAAGGGAAAGGATTTTCCAACGCCCGTGAGAAAAACGAGTCGAACGTCATCCGCAATCCTTTCTTTGATGATTTCGACCAATGCGGCGGATTTGAGAATCGGCTTCAACCGCCGAATGATGGAATCGAATCCAGATTTTTTTTCATCGGGTGAAATTTTTTCCAAAATCTTCTTTCTCCCCAATATTTCCAGGATCGCTTCATAAAGATCGATTTCGATGGTTTTTATATTGACGGCGGGATTATTCATTTTGGCGAGCAGAATACTGATATATTCCCGGACGATCATTTCATCCTTGGGAACATAATCAAAAATATAAAATCCGATCTCATTCCCCAACCCCCTATTATTTAGAAAGCCGGGATCGCTGATTTTGGGAAAAATTAAGTCGAGTTTTTTATCGATATTCATTTTGTCAATCCCCTAAACCGTTATGCATTCAATCCATTCTTGCGGAAAAGAAGAAAAGAGCGCTTTTTTGAATTCGTCATTGACGAAAAATTTTCGCAGCGCCAAATTCTTACGGTTTTCAATTATGCCAGATTGATAAAGAATCTGTATGTAGACCTGATATAATTTTTTTATTGTCTTATCCATCCATTTTTGAACTTCTGAAACCGTCTCTCGCTTTTGTTCAAAGTAATATCTCAAATCTCGTTCGCGCAATTTATGCGCAGGTTCCTTTATTCTCTCAGCGACGACTTCGATAAAAAATTCACGGAACAAACGATCCGCCCTAACGATAACGAACAGGTTCGTTATTTTTGCTTCTTGAATCGTCCCCTCTGCCAGCTTAACCAGGAGGTCATCATTCAGTTTGCCGAGCCTTTTATAGATCGCATTAAATCGTTTAAGAATGCTTTTGGCGTTCTTATATTGAAAAAGGTTCGAATCCAGGATTTCCTTCAAGGCTTCATCTTTATGTAATTTCTTCAGCATTCCTTTAGCGACTTCTCGCGTTTCAAACAATAAAAACGGATTCCCCGTTAGATTTGCCGTGTATAAGCGCTCAACCATTATAATTCCGCTTCAGTCAGCCATTTATTTGAATTTCTCATCGGTATTTATGATTATTACGACCTATTTGAAAATCACAAGATATAGAATTTTGTTTTTGGTATGATTGTTTATTGGATGATCGCATTATTTCGCAACATGAGGCGCAATTTTGATTATATATTATGCATCTTGAAATGAAGATTGAGCCGTAAAACTCATCCGCCGTTCTCACAATTCATTTTCCCTAAACGCGAATTCATCGCTCAAGAAAACGCTTTCCTACGCTTATCTATCCACGTATTATATTACCGAGTTTTTTGGTAGGCTTATTATCGCTGAATTTTTATATCTCCAACATTTACATATCTAGCAGAATTTTATATGATAATTTGGAACAAGATTTCGACATCATTCGGAGTAGGCGATGCTCGCGAAAATTTTCGATTCCATTCCAAAGGGAGAAGTAAAAGTTTTTGCAATTCCCGCTGAGGCTTGGCATTTTGAGGAAGCAAAACAAGCGGCCGCCGAAATGAATTATCGCGTAATCGTTCTCGATTGCGCGTCTATTCCCCCCGTCGAGCCATTGATTGATTATTTCCTCCGCGAAATTTCCAAAATCGCTTTGGCTATCTGGCCGCATTGGTTTGACGTTAGCAATCCTATAAATTTAATCCAACGCAACGTCGCGGCTCGCGATCATGCAATGGAATCCTATATTAAGGAAGTCGTTTCTACTTACACTGATATCTCCAGGGAATGGCTCAAAGACGCTATTGAAGCCTGCCATCAAGAAACGTCTCCTTATTCGGATCATTATCCAAAAGCGCTCCAAGCCAAATTCCTTGCTAAAGCGATTCATCCCGACCGATTGACGATCGTCATTCAATTAGCGGGAATCCAAGCGGCGCAAGGGCGTTTATACGGGCTTATCCGAGCGGCGGAGTGGATCGCATCGCAAACAAACGCCTCTATCGCTTTGATAGCCGATCGGGAAATCATCGATCATCCAGAAATGTCATCCGCCATTCTTGGTTCCATCGAGCTAGAGAAAATCGGCGTTCCTCTTCCCCCAAAAGAATTCATTCCAGAAAACAAATCGGCGGTTTGGCCGATCATCGGAATCCCTCATCCTTTGAGTCCAGGCGAACAACTGTTGGCTAAACGAATGCAGCATGATGCTGAACTGTCTTCCCTATTCGGCTTTAACCAGCGTCTTCAAACCGTTAGAAACAATTACTACATTGTCGATATGCTTTGGAGTGAAGAGCGCCTCATCGTCGAAGTGGATGGATATCGATATCACAGCCATCGTGCGGCTTTTCTTAATGACCGGCAGCGCGATTACGAATTCATCCTAAGCGGATATCGCGTCTTGCGGTTGGACCATGATGAAGTGATTAGCGATGTAGAATTAGCAATGGATAAAATCCGGGATGTCGTCCGCTTTTGCCAAGAACATCCCATAGTAGAGAGGATGCCGAAATGACTTTTTCACCCAATCCGTTGCAAGTTTTGCTTTTATGGAAAATGATTTTTATGAATTACGAGCCTGGCTTTTCTGAAATGAAGCCAAACCTGGACGCCCGCCGCCGCGAGGAACTTAAAACGGCTGGTTTGATCGATTACGAAAAACGGCCTAAAAAATCGAAGAAAAAGACTACGCCTGTGAATCATGTGGTTTTGACGGACGCGGCGTGGGATTGGGCGGTCAAAAACCTCGACGCCAAAATATCGGATCGTTCCCCTGTTTCCGGTCCCGTTTTACATTGCGTTTTGCTGCATTTAAAGAATTACATTCAACAAAAAAACTCGTCTTTATATGACTTCCTTCATCCTCAATCAGAAAATCAAGAAATAATTGAGAAGCCACACGTCGTGAATATGATGGAAGGCAGCGAATCTGCCGACTTAAAGTCCAGAATTCGTTCCGCCTATTTTCATTTCACAAATAACCAAACGCATATACGAATGAGGTTGGCTAAACTGCGCGATGTTCTCGCCGATGTTCCGCGCGCTGTTCTGGATGCAGTGCTGCGCGAGCTTAAGCGCGCGGAAAAGATATTTCTATTTCCTTTAGAAGACCCCCAGGAAAAAACGCCCGCTGATGATGAAGCGGCGTTGCTGGAAGCAGGGCGAGTGAATCACGTTATACTCTTCGAGGAGTAAAATGAACAAACTCACGGTTCTCAAATCGGTCGATTTCGATTGGACTTTGCAACTCCGAAACGTATGGAGCGATTCGGTTCCGCATGTTCCCGAATTGCATCAAGATACTCGCGAAGGATTTTTGGAAGCTGTCGATCATTTAGTGCAAACCAAAGATGACTCCTCGCCATTAGGAAAAGTCATTTATGGTATGCCGGGTTCAGGAAAAACTCACCTGCTAGGTTCCATTCGGAAGAAAACATTCCAAAAGAATCAATGGTTTATTTTAGTGGATTTGACCGATGTGAGCGATTTTGAAGAAACGGTTCTGTTAGGCTTCATAGAATCACTGCAAAGGAATTATCATGAAGGCCGTTTGCAATACGAAGCCGTATTGGATCGTTTCCTCGAACGGTTGGGTTATTCGTCCGTTTCGCTTACCACATTGTCGCGGCTTCCAGAGAAAGAACTGATTAAAATAACCACGCAATTAATTCATCGATTGAGAACCAAACAGCCCATTGACATGCAAAAACATCAGGATGTTTTTCGGGCTTTGATCTATTTTCATTCGAAAAATCCTGCCCTATCCGATGTAGGCTACAGCTATCTTTTCTGTTTTAATTCGGATGAAGAACAGTACGGCCAATATGGATTTATGCGAAATCCGCACAACTATACGGATATAATCAAATCGCTTTCCTGGATCATGAGTATAGGAGGAGTGACAGTATTAGCATTGGATCAATTGGATGCCATTGTAACACAACACCATTTATCTAGCGGAACCAGTGGCGAGTCGAATTTGAATAACGAACAGAAAAAATCCCGTGCCATCATTGAAGGAATCGCCAGGGGCCTATCCGCTCTCCGCGATCAAACTTGGCGATCCTTGATTGTCTTAACTTGTTTGCCTAGTACTTGGGATATTCTGAAAAATAAAGCCCTGCAAGCCAGTACGGATCGTTATGAAATCCCTATAATACTCAAGGATGTAAATGTAAGCGCTATTGCGGAAACTATTATTCGGCAACGTTTGGATCGTGCGTATCTAAAACACAATTTTATCCCTCCCTATCCAACCTGGCCTTTTAAATCTGGATCGTTCAATACCCTGCTTGGAAAAACGCCTCGCGATATTTTAAAGGCATGCGATCAGTGCCGCCGCGAATGGATCAAAAATGGCGAAGTGAAGGAGATTGAATCGTTCGATCCTTCCTTACATGTAGAAAAACCGAATTCGCTCGAAGTACAATTCGAGGAACTAAATCAAACTTTCGAATCGTTAAAAGGCAGCCCATTTTCCAATAATTTTCTGGATGAAGCCGAAGAAGACAATCGACTGGGCAATATTATGCAAAATGGCTATCGCTTTTTGCTAAAGGAATTTTCGATTCCCGATGCGATCGACGCGGTTTTGGATTGCGATTTTCCCAGCGGCAAGCAATATCCCCCACTTCACGCTCGCGTACGCCTCGTGCATCGCACCGAAAACGACCGGGAAGAGCACTATTGCATCCGCGCTCTGCTTCGTTCCAACGCCAGTTCCTATCGCGCCCGCTTGAAAGCGGCGATGGCGGCGGCGGGCATCGATCGCGATTTGTCCTTTCGCTGCTTGCGGTTGATTCGGGATAAAGATGCACCCAGCGGCGCGGTTACGCAGCAACTCACTCAGGAATTTTTCGAACATCAGGGAAAATTCATAAAACCCTCGCTCTCCGATTTGCATATAATTTCGGTTTTGATGGAAATAGAAAAAAATTTCCCCACCGATTTTACTCCTTGGCTGGAATGTAAAACTCCCATGTCCACATTATCTTTGATGGAAGACGCCGTTGCTTGGCTGAAAGGAAAAATCCTTGCAACAAAGAAAGAAGAAAAACATAAAACCGAAACGCCTCCAACCGACACGCAATCTCCGTCTTCCATACCGGCAAAAACCATTGCTCAGCCGCAACCTCAACCACCATCGCATCCACTCTCCGAAACGAAACGCATTCCGATTGGAAACCGCTGGATTGGCAACCAATTGCAGGAAGAGATTCAACTGGATTTGCTATCATTGACCAAACATACGGTCATTCTAGCCGGCGCCGGTTCGGGGAAGACGGTATTAATGAAGCGGCTGATTGAAGAAGCCGCTCTGGTTGGAATCCCCTCCATTGTCATTGACGCCGCCAACGATCTGGCGCGACTCGGACAGCCCTGGCCGCAAACTCATCCCGATTGGAAAGGGGAAGACGCCAGCAAGGCGGAACGTTATTTTCAATCCGTCGAAACCATTGTCTGGACGCCTGGCCGAGAAATGGGGAATCCCCTTTATTTGTCGCCGCTTCCCGATTTTTCCGCCGTCAAAAACGATTCGGACGAATTGAACCAAGCCATTTATCTCGCTAAAGACGCGCTTAAGGAAATAGTTGCTTCCGGCGCGTCCGCCAACGCTCAAAAGAAGTTAGGGATACTCTCCGACTCCTTGAGATATTTCGCCCATCACTCATGTGGATCGTTGGAAGATTTTATTGAATTATTATCGGATCTTCCGCTAGAGGCGGGGGCGGGAATTTCAAATTCGCAGAAATTCGCATTGGAAATGGCCGATCAGCTGCGCGCCGCCATTGCTTCCAATCCCTTGATGAAAGCCGCCAATCGCCCTCTCGATCCCAAAATTCTCCTCGCTTCGCCTTACGGAAAAACCCGGATATCAGTAATTAATTTTATTGGATTGCCTAGCATGGAAAGTCAACAGGAATTTTTAAACCAACTCGCGATGACGTTGTTTACTTGGATCAAGAAAAATCCGGCTTCTGCCGATAAACCCTTGCAGGGACTGCTTGCGATAGACGAAGCTAGGGATTTTGCTCCATCAGGGAAATCGACTTCTTGCAAAGAAAGTCTGATCCGTCTGGCGGCGCAAGCGAGAAAGTACGGCTTGGGACTTATCTTCGCCACCCAAGCCCCTAAATCCATCGATCATAATATCGTAGCCAACTGCTCAAACCAAATTTACGGCCAAGCCAATGCCCCCGCCGCCATTCAAACGATCGAAGAACTCATCCAACAAAAGGGCGGTTACGGACAAGATGTTTCGAAACTTGGAACAGGAAATTTCTACGTCTATTCTGAAAAGATCAATGGGGAAACGCCGAAGGCTCCAATAAAATTCAATGCGCCAATCTGCTTAAGCCATCATCCACAAAGCCCAATGGATGAAAACGGCGTATTGGAATGCGCTCGGCGGAGCATACATCTAATCAATATTTTCCAATGAAAAACAGGGGCAGCCTGGCATCAGCTGCCCCTGCATTCTCATAATGGTTATCGCAAGTTAAAATCCTTCCACCGATAATTTCAGCCAGGTGTAGAAATCAATGCTCGTAGGCGGGGCGGGCTGGTAGTATTGACCTTGGTTGTCCAAGTATTTCACGTTGCCTAGAGCGTCCACGGCTTGGATGAAGAATTCCAGGTTAGGATTATAGGCTAGGCGCGCTTGCCATTCTTTGGGATTGGCGTCCAATTTCGCCATGTCCAACGCTTTCCATTCGCCTTCGCCGTTCGTATAGGTTTGGATGACGCGGTACAGCGCATTTCCGTCTTTATCCCAGCCTTGAACGCTGATTTGCGCCTCGTTGTCGGTTTTCATAATCGGTTCGGAGATAGTAGGCGTTATGGAATCCGTTTTCTCTCCAGTGTAGTAGGTGCTGTACTTGACTTCCTTATACAAGCGTTCCGTTTGTTTATCCTTATTGTATTGTCCCGCGATGAAGACGAATTTTTGCAGCGGTGGAATGCTGCCTTGCTGCGGAATAGTGTTTACTGTAAATGGTATGGCGGGGAAATATCCTGTCTTATCTAAAACGCCTTCGTTGACATTTTCATCGCCCCATGCTCCGCCTTCTATGACGGGATCGAAATTCGATAACGTGACGTATTTGGCCGATTCCAACACTGCTCCTTTGGGGAAGAAACTTTCCGCTCCCGTATAGAAGCCTATTCTTGGCTGGATAGGTTCGTTGACGTTCGTTTGCGTGACGCCGTTGAAGGCGTAATAGCGTCCGGCTCCGGTTTGGTTTTCTTTCATATAGTTGTCTTCCAGGGCGGCTCCCAGTTGAACTTGGAAGAGGTTTCCAGTTACGGCTTTCGGCTCCACTTTCATCGGCTTCATCGCGAACGGGCTTTTGTAAGTTTTTTCCGATAGCGGATTGACTTTGCCTGCTTCGCAGGAGGTTACCCTAAACATCGGCAGTCCGTACAGGATCATCCCCGACAGCACTTTCGCGTCATCGTTGATATTCTGTTTTACTTCCTCCAAACTAAGATTCGAATCCGCTAGGCCGTTGCTTTCGTTGAGCCAGTATTCACGCTTGGCTTTTTGATAAGCTTCTCCTACAGTCATAGATGCCGTGCCCGATATCAGCGCATCGATGA
>JBFMBP010000022.1 GCA_040755155.1 Candidatus Omnitrophota bacterium
ATATAAATAATAGAAAACCAATATGACAGGGAAAGTAATACGAAAGGAGCATCCGTAATTTTTTTACCAGGGCGTTCATCGTTTTCCCTCTTTCACTTTCAAAAATTCGAAACTAAAACCGATACGTTACTTTGCCGTATACGCCGCGTTCGACTTCCGTTCGTTGAATCCGCCATGCTGAGGATTATGGTTTTCGATGCGATAAGAAAATAAGCCTAAACTCGGCTCTGCCAGCCATACGGTATCACCTATAATGATAGGTTTGGCGTTCAATCTTTCCGCGGGAGTTGGAATAAGATAACGGGGAGAAGGAAATAGGTTGCTCTCTTTTTCAGATAAGACATGCGTTGTTTCAATTAAGGGAGAACTAATGGAAATACTGACGATAAAGGTTAAAAGAATCAACGCGGCAAATCCGGATGTGGAAAAACGGGGAAATCGTTGGCGACTGGAGATATGGGTCTTTAAAAAGAACAAGCGCGAAAAGTCGACCTTTTTTGAAAAATTCGATGGTGAATTAGGCCGGGAATTCTCTTTTATTGGCGGGGCGGGCGGATAGGCGTCTCTTTTGGCCATCTCCGGGTTGCGTCCACTTTCCCAAATCGCGGTCTCGATATTTTTGCTTATCCGTACCATCCTCTCCCATCTGGGCATGGTTGAGGAAATAATCCATATATCGAAGGGAATCAGGAGTTTCATTAGAACCAACACCCACATTCCATACCCCAAGAATGGATGCTTCTTTTTCAGCAAGCCGTTTAAATGCTACGCGCATCCAAAAAAAGAAAAACTTGAGGGGAAAAGATATAGGAGATCAAGGTTTTATCTCTTCATCCGCTTCATTTGGGATTTTCTAATAATGTCTTAAGAATTTCTTCATCCCGCTTGCTTAATTTCTTTTCGTTGACGAGATAGCTCACCATCAGGCTTAAATCTCGATCCAGACTTAATCCGAAAATCTGTTTCATAATCATCATGAACGATTTTTCTTTAGGCATGGCGGGGTAATATACCCAACGGCGGCCTACCTTCTTCGCTTCTACATAGCCCTTCTTATGCAATCTCTCCGCAAATGATTTTACCGTACTGTATTTCCAGTCTTTTTCTAAGGAGGTTCTCTCAAGCAGCCGAAAGACGTCTCCTTCTCCTAATTCATTGATAATACTCAACAACAATATCTCAGATGGAGTAACATCTTCAAACATATTTATTCCTCGCAGCGTAAAAAAGAAATTCGTCTTAATATTACATCTTTCATAATATTATAAAATTACCAGAGATGAAAAGGTTTGTCAAGATATTTTTTGTTTATGTTTCAAAAAATTTTTCGAGGATTATAAGATGATAAAATCCAGCCAGTTATTTTTATTCATTGAAACTCGGTATTTTTCTAAAATAGGAGGCTCTTGCAAAAAGGATAAAGTCTACGCTTTAATTCTCCCCCCAAGTTTGGGGGGAGTTAGAGGAGAGGTGATTTTATTAGGCTTAAGAAAACCCTCTCCTAACCTCCCCCACGCCTGGGGGAGGAATAATGGAGTTTTGCAAGAGGCTCATATTTTTTTCGAAAGGAAAATGCGCTTGCCGTTTGGCGCAATAAGACAATAGATTAATGCCCTCTTTAAAATCCTATAGAGATCGGCATTTATGGTTAGGATTCAATGTATGACGAGGAATCTCGTTTGGAGCCTTTCTGAAAGGCATTTAAATTCGAAAAATTATTCATGGACAAGCCGCTCTCATAAAACTACATTTATAGTATTACTATATTCGAAGAAATTATGATTTGATTATCAAAGGTTTAGGGTATAAAGAAATTGCATTTTGGGTGTTGCAAGCCTTAAATGGAGGCATGTTCGCCCGTAAGATCAAAAATCGCAGCGGCTCGGTCAGCGTCCAAGTCGTCCGCAAAGAACAGGGGCGATACTGAGTCGTTCGCGCCGTCGGGACCGCGAAAGACGGCGATGAAATCGAACGCTTGTGGCGGCAGGCACAACATTTCGTTCGCCATCCGGACCCCGATCAAGGATTATTGTTCGCGATGCAGACGCCGGTCGACCAGGCCGTATAGAGCGCCTTGGAGACGCTCTCCAATGCCAGCATTCACACGATTGGCCCGGAGCTCATTTTCGGGACGCTCTTCGACCGCATCGGATTCCAGCAAATACCGGATGAGTTATTTCGGCATTTGGTTCTCGCTCGTTTGGCGTATCCCGCCAGCAAATTGAAGACGGTGGACTACCTGCGCCGGTACAGCGGAATGAATTGCTCCGTGAGCGCCTTGTATAAATTTCTGGACCGCCTTCACAGCCGATACAAGTCGCAAGCGGAAAACGACTTGCGGAAGATGGGCTTTTCCAAGGATGGAAAATTCGAGCATCCGCAAATCCTGTTGGGCACTTCCCGACTCACAAGAAAAAAAAGCCTCCTCTTGAATATGGATCAAGATCAGAAAACCCTTTTCAAAGCCATTCACGAAATTTAGGGTGTTGCAAGTGCGAAGTCAGGAAGAGAACCTTTATTACCATCGGTTCGATTACGATTTGAAAATATTATCGAGCCAATTTGAATAGGGAGTTCCTGCGCCGAATAAGGCGTCAATCCATTTTCCGGGCTACGGCGGCGATGAAGCTGGAGAACATTTTGCGGAAGTTGTGACGCAGGGCGTCCCTTCGCTTCAACTTATTCCACTCCGCATAGGATAATCTGAGCTCGTCGGGACGGTAGCGCAATGGTTCTGAAGTGCGTTGGCCGATGGCGTTGGAGGAATAATAGGTAAACGTAACGATATAATTGTCGTTGCGGATAGCGCAAGTAATGACAACCACAACATGGCAATTAGGGGGCATTTGATCGCGGGGCGTGTTCATTTCCAACAGTCTGATGGCGTCGGTATGAACTACCGAATCGACGGCGAACTCGAAAGCGGGAAGAATGCGCTCCTCCACGCGTTGCGCCAAATCCAACGCTTTTTTGTCCGAAGAAACAAGAATGCCGATTTTTCGATCCCGTTGTTTTAGCTGGTGCAGGTTGTTGACGAAATCGCGCCATGTATCCCTGCTGACGCCGTTTTTAGCCCCCGCTGCTTGGTACAGATAGACAAAAGCCGCGAGAATTACAACTCCCGCCGCGAGAACAAACGATCCAATGATTATAATAGGCGTTGGCATAGTGTAATACTTTTTCCGAATAGAAAATTTTGCATAAAAAACACCCATTTACTATCCGCTTCTCTGCGGATGATCTTATACAATATATAATTCAATATATCTTGATTTCGACAGAGGCCAAAAAAAAAGATCGAATACGACGTCCTTCAGTTTTTAGAATCTCATCTTATTGAAATATATTTTCGTGGATGCACTCCAAGAAAATATGGTCGAAGGGAACGTCTTTTACTTACTTTACCATCCTTCTTCCCCCTAAAGCAAGTTTAAAAGCTCATGTTACGCAGCATATTCTGTCAGGCCATTGGTAATAACATTCAATAAAGACGTTGAGGCTTCCATGATTATCGCTCTTTCGAAACTCGAAAAGAGTCGAAAGCCGCGAATTTTCTTCTCCCAGCCTTGAAAGGCTGGGCTGCTGCCAAATGCCCCTTTAAAGGGGCAAACGAGAATAGCCCGCCGTTTCAACGGCGGGTTGAGGAAGGAATTTCTTTTTCGTGTATTTCTTTTCATATCGCGTTTTCGTGATTCAACCGGCGAGAATAAGAGATTCCTTTAATTAACTATCGCGCGTAACATGAGTTATAAGCATAATCCGTTGCGAATTTACATGATCCTAATACCAAACAACCAATTTTCCGCGAATCGAAAAGCGATAAATTCGATTCGCAAGAAAGAAGAGACGTCCATTAGACGCTTTTCGCTAAGGCGCGATCCAGCACCTGATCCATATCGCTAACGAATTCCACATTCATTTTTTCGAGGACATGCTTGGGGATGTCGGGTATATCCTTGCGGTTGTCTTCGGGAAGCAGAACGCTTTGGATATCCTCGCGATGGGCGGCCAGCACTTTTTCCTTGATGCCGCCTACGGGAAGCACCTTGCCGCGTAGAGTGATTTCGCCCGTCATAGCGAGATTGGGAACGACGGGACGTCCCGTCAGTGCGGAAATCAAGGCGGTGGCCATAGTGATGCCCGCCGAAGGGCCGTCCTTGGGAATGGCCCCTTCGGGGATATGGACGTGGATATCGAAGCGTTTGTAGAAATCGCGGACGAGATTCAAATATCGCGCCCGGGTGCGCGCGAAACTAAGGGCGGCTTTGGCGGATTCCTGCATGACTTCCCCCAATTTTCCCGTGAGAATCAACTGGCCCGTTCCTTCCATGATCGTAACTTCCGCCGCCAGCACTTCGCCGCCCACGCTGGTTACGGCCAGGCCGGTGGCGCAGCCGACGCCGTTTTCCTTGCCGTGCTTTGGCTCGCGGAAGCGGGGAATTCCTAGGAATTCGTTTACCATTTCCGGTTCTACCTTCACCTTATTCTCCAGCTGGTTCGAGGTGGCCTTGCGGGCGAGTTTGCGGCAAACGGAGGCCAATTCCCTTTCCAGGTTTCTCACTCCCGCCTCGCGGGTGTAATCGCGGATCAGCTGCACGATTCCTTGCCGGGTGAATTCCGGTTTAAAGGGATCCAGGCCGTGGTTGGCAATCTGCTTAGGGACAAGAAAGTTCATCGCAATTTGGACTTTGTCCTCTTCCGTATAGCTGGGAATTTCGATGAGTTCCATACGATCGATCAAGGCGGGGGGAATGGGATGGGTAACGTTCGCCGTAGCGATGAACATGATATTGGCGAGGTTGAATTCCACTTCCAAATAATGATCGCTAAAGGTGTGATTCTGTTCCGGATCGAGCACTTCCAAAAGCGCGGAGGAAGGATCGCCGCGAAAATCCATACTCATTTTGTCGATTTCATCCAAAAGAAAAACGGGATTGTTGGATTGTATTTTTTTAAGGGACTGGATGATTCTTCCCGGCATGGAGCCAATATAGGTGCGGCGATGGCCTCGGATTTCCGCTTCGTCGCGGACGCCGCCCAGAGAGATGCGGACGAATTTGCGTCCCATGGAGCGGGCGATGGATCGGCCCAGCGAAGTCTTACCCACGCCCGGCGGTCCCACGAAGCATAGAATGGGGCCTTTGAGTTCCTTTTTCAATTGATGGACGGCGAGAAAATCAAGGATGCGCTCCTTCGGCTTCTCCAGACCGTAATGATCTTCATTGAGTATCTCTTCCGCCTTGTTTATTTGAAGGCGATCTTTGGTCTTTTTGGACCAAGGCAGGTCGCAGAGCCAATCCAGGTAATTGCGCACGACGGCGGCTTCGGGAGAAAGATTGGGCATGGCGTTGAGGCGGTCGAGTTCTTCCAGGGCTTTTTTCTCCGCTTCCTGGCTCATGCGGGCTTTTTTGATCCGGTTGCGATATTTGCTCCAATCCTCACCGCTTTCGCCGTCTTTGCCCAATTCGCGCTGAATGGCCTTGATCTGTTCGTGGAGATAATATTCCTTTTGGGATTGCTCCATCTGCTTGCGGACATCGCCTTTGATTCGCTGTTCGAGTTCGAGAATTTCCAACTCGCTATTGAGAATCTGGGAGAGTTGTTTTAGGCGGGAAGCAGGAGAAATGCTGGACAAAAGACGCTGTTTTTCCTTTACCTTAACGGAAAGATGGGCGGATACGTTGTCGGCCAGGCGTCCGGGATCTTCCAGGTTCATGATGGAAAGCAGGGTTTCCTGGGGTACTTTCCGGTTGAGTTTGACGTACGATTCGAACAATTCGCTGACATGGCGCGAAAGGGCCTGAACCTTGGGACCCTCTTCCTCCCGCTCGAAAAACGGCTTCGTTGAAGCAAGGTAGAAAGGGTCTTCGGAGACGATGCGCTCAATCTTGATGCGCTCGATGCCTTCGACCAGAATCTTGATGGAACCGTCCGGCAGTTTGAGCAATTGCAGAATATTGATAAGGGTTCCGATGGTATAAAGATCGCTGGGGGCGGGATCGTCTACGTCCATCCGCTTCTGAGCGACGAGCACGATCCGTTTGTCTCGCTGCATTCCCGCTTCCAAAGCCGCAACCGATTTCGTCCGTCCCACGAAGAGGGGAATAATCATGCCGGGGAAAATAACGACGTCTCGCAATGGAAGAAGAGGATATTGATTTTCTTCCAGTTCCGCCGAGCCGTCCTTTTTTTCCCCCCGATTCAAAGAATCCTCCCTCTCCTCTAAAGCTGGATCGTCCTTGAGAGAAACGTCCGGCGAATCGGAATCGATTCGTCCTGAAAGCAGTATTTTTTCTTTTTTGGATTGCGTCATGTTTAAAAACTCTTCTATCGATCCTTTTCGAGAGCGATGATTGTCGATGGAAACAGCGATCGTCGATTATCAGTCCAACCGCTATGAGTTTGCCGATGATATCTTGGCGCCGCCGGCGAATCGGCGGAATGCGCCGTTATTTCCCGGCGATCGTCGGATTAGGCATTTGTTCTTCGTAAAAAACGCCCATTTTCCGATAGCGTTGATACCGGTCTTCGATCAGCTCTTCTGAGTTGAGTTCCTCCAATTCGGACAAATGGCGCAAAATGGCTTGTTTTACATTGCCAGCCGTTTCATCCGGATTGCGATGAGCGCCGCCGAGCGGTTCGGGTACGATTTCGTTGATGATGCCAAGGTTTTTCAAATCGGAGGGAACGATGCGCATGATGCCCGCCACATTGGAAGCCTTGGTGCGGTCGCGCAGAATAATCGCGGCGCAGGCTTCGGGAGTGCAAACGGCGTAGTAGGCGTTTTCCAGCATCAACACGCGGTTGCCCACGCCAATGGCCAAAGCGCCGCCGCTGCCGCCTTCGCCCGTAACCACGCTGATGACCGGAACGCCGAGTTGGGACATCATTTCCAAGTTTTCGGCAATGATCAAATGTTGGCCGCGCTCTTCGGCGCCGATGCCGGGAAAAGCGCCGGGAGAATCGATGAACGTAACGATGGGCAATTTGAAACGATGGGCGGTCTCCATGATCCGGCGCGCCTTGCGAAAGCCTTCCGGATGGGGCATTCCAAAATTGCGCCGGATATTTTCTTCCGTATCCCGGCCCTTTTGATGGCCCACTACGGCCACGGATTTGCCATCGATCGAACAAAAACCTGTAACGATCGCTTCATCGTCGGCGATGGCGCGGTCGCCGTGAAGTTCGACGAAATCATCCGCTATGCGCTTAAGGTAATCCAAGCAATATGGCCGATCCGGATGCCGGGCCAATTGAACTCGTTGCCAGGGAGTGAGATGGGAAAAAATCTCTTCCAACAACGCGTTGAGTTTTTCTTTCAGGGGACGGATTTCATGCGTCAGATCGATATCCCGCGAATGGGCGTATACTTCGAGTTGTTCGATCTTCAGCTCGATTTCCCGCAATGGTTTTTCGAATTCCAAATAACGCATGGCATCCACTCTCTCGCCAGCCGCCGATCGCGTCGGCTTTTTGGCCTGTGTACTATTTTTCCCTATTCTTAGCTGTTCTAGGGCGAATAGGGATCGGCTTGTCGCTCATAGTATTCGCCGCCATTCTACAAACGGAGCATCGTCTAAACGTTTCCTATCGGCGGAGGCAATGCAACAATCGCTGCGACAATAATATAGAAATAGTAGTTTACCCGGAATAGGCAAAATGAACAATGCGCACTTGCTTTGTGAGTACTTGAATCCAAAAATCTCCTATTTTTTCGTAGCCGCATAGTATGAGATAACAGTCCCATAGGGTGGGCTTAAAGCGAAGCGTAGCCCACCGCATCCCGCAGAAAAGTAGGATGGGTCGCGTTTTTTGACCCATCAATCTTTTTCATCACTCACCACTCATCATTCATCACTCCATTAACATTCCCAATTTGCGCCCTGCTCCATAATAAAAGAGGGACCTTCTCACGGCGCGCGCCGAGCAGTCCCCGCCGTACTCGCCGCTAAATAGCGAAGTGGAAGAGGATGGCATCGTCGATAACCTTGCGCAGTCTTTTAGTATGCGCATCGGTGAATGAGTAGCGGGGGTGGAACTCACGGTCGTCTCGCCATGTTGGGATTGGAATGGCGAAACGATCGCCTGGGAACCGGCCTGCCTATAGGGCAGTGAAGCCCCTTGGCGAAAACGGAAAACTGAGAAAAAAGTTGAAGCAAACCGCAGGGCGGCAAGGAAATTTTATCGGACGTTCCTTCGATCTTTTCAATGAATAAGAAAGATGGAAAAGAAAAATAAAATGCCGTACCTTTGCCGCCCCGGTCTTCCAATTCATAAAAAAAACAAACTCATCAAGGAGATAACCTGCTGACGTTATCTCTGCGCTATTTCTTTTTCGTAACAGTTTACCCGATTGAAGAAAAATTCTTGTTTTTAATCTCTGAAAGGGCGAAATAATTATTTCAGGTTGAGCACGCGAATAAGTTAATGGGACGATCCAAAACGATGTTTGCATGGCTCAGACGCGAAATAAAAAAAACACGAAAAAAAGAAATCCCGCCGTACACCCGCCGTTGAAACGGCGGGCTATTGTCATTTGCCCCGGGCTATTGTCATTTGCCCCGGGCTATTGTCATTTCGAGCGACAGCGAGAAATCTCCCCCCCCTTTAAAGGGGTATTTCGCATTTCTTCTCTTCATACGGCTAAATAGTTACCCTGATTCAAACATTGAATCAATCCAACTTGATAAATGCCAACCCTTCGCCATTACATTAAAACCGTTTACAATATTTTTCTGCGTTGTCTTGAGTAAAAATAAAGTAAATGATTAGTAACTGTCTCATAAAAGGATACTTGTGAATTATTAACTTTTAAAAAACGGGAACTCCCTCATGTTTCAACCTTCTCTCGAACAATTCAAGGAACTTGCCGCCAAGGGCAATACGATCCCCGTCTGCAAGGCGATTATGGCCGATTTGGAAACGCCGGTGACGGCTTTCATCAAGTTGGCGCAGGACGATCCCTACGCCTTTTTGCTCGAAAGCGTGGAGCAAGGGGAAAAATTGGGAAGATATTCGTTTATCGGAACAAATCCCTCCCGCGTTTTCGTCTGTAAAGACCGCTTGTTGACGGAACAAAACGGCAGCGAGCGCATCGAACACATTCTCGGCGAGAGAAACGATCCCCTCAGCGTTCTGGAAAAGTTCATGTCGCAATTCCAGGCCGTTCCCATCAAAGGGCTGCCGCCTTTTTTCGGGGGACTGGTCGGATTTATGGGATACGAAATGACTCAGCATTTCGAGCGGTTGCAATTCAACAACCGCGACGATTATTCCATCCCCGACGCCGTCTTCTATTTCGCCGATTCCATCGTCATTTTCGACCATTTCGAGCGCACTATCACCGTCGCCGCCAATGTGCGCGTGGATTCCTCGCCGGAGAACGCCTACCAGCAAGGAATCGAACGCATCGGCGCCATCGTGGAAAAACTGAGGGCGCCGCTGCCGCCGATCTCCTTCGGCGCA
Organism: Candidatus Omnitrophota bacterium; assembly: GCA_040755155.1. NCBI lineage: Bacteria > Pseudomonadati > Candidatus Omnitrophota > Candidatus Omnitrophota bacterium. Next base: position 9,466 of record JBFMBP010000022.1, read on the forward strand.
GGATCGCCCACGCCGCCCGCCGTGAAGACGAATTGGAGCAAGGAAGAATTCATGCAGGCGGTGGATCGCTGCATGGAATTCATCAAGGCGGGCGATACGTACCAGATTCAAGTAGGAATCCGCAACGAGGTGGAATTGCAGTCCGGCCCGCTCGATCTCTACCGCGCCCTGCGGCGGATCAACCCTTCGCCCTACACCTTCTTTTTCCGATACGAGAACTTATACCTGGTGGGGGGATCGCCGGAAATTCTGGTGAAGCAGACCGACAAACACGTTATTTATCGCCCCATCGCGGGGACGCGGCGGCGCGGGACTACGCCGGAAGAGGATAGATTCCTGGAAAAGGAACTGGCGGCGGATCCCAAGGAGCAGGCTGAGCATATCATGCTGGTGGACCTGGGACGCAACGATATCGGGCGCGTCTGCGCTTTTCACAGCGTCAAAGTGACGGATTTGATGTACGTCGAGCGCTATTCCCACGTCATGCACTTGGTTTCCAATGTGGAAGGCGATCTATTGGAAGACAAAGACGGCTTCGATCTGATGCGAGCGGTCTTCCCCGCCGGAACCGTCACCGGCTCGCCGAAAATCCGCTCCATGGAAATCATCGAGGAGTTGGAGAACACCCGGCGCGGACCTTACGCCGGAGCGCTGGGCTGGTTCGGCCTCACGGGCGACCTCGATTTTTGCATCACCCTGCGCACCATCGTCGTCGTGGACAAGAAGGCATATTTCCAGGCCTCGGCGGGAATCGTCGCCGACTCCAACCGCGAATTGGAATATAAAGAAGTGGCGAACAAAAGCCGCGCCATGCTGCGCGCCATCGAAATGGCGGAATGCTTGAAGGAATAACCATGCTGCTGGTCATCGATAACTACGATTCGTTTACTTACAACCTCTATCAATACCTCGGCGAACTGGGCGCGGAAATGGAAGTGCATCGCAACGACCAAATCGCGCTGGACGAGATCGCCGCCAAGATGCCGAGCGGGCTGCTCATCTCTCCCGGTCCCGGAACCCCTGATGAAGGCGGGATTTCCCTGGCCGCCATCGGACGCTTCCACAAAGAGATGCCGATCCTCGGCGTCTGCCTCGGCCATCAGTGCCTAGGGCAGTATTTCGGCGGCGTAGTGAGGCGGGCGGACCGCCTCATGCACGGCAAAACCTCGCTGATCTACCACAACGGCGGCGGCGTATTCAAAGGATTGGACAATCCCTTCGTCGCCACCCGCTATCATTCCCTGCTCGTAGACCGCGAATCCATGCCCGATTGCCTGGAAATGACGGCCTGGACCGACCAGGACGAAGTCATGGGCTTGCAACACAAAGAACTGCCCATCTTCGGGGTGCAATTCCACCCCGAATCCATCCTTACCGTCGAAGGCAAACGCCTGCTGGGGAACTTCCTCAAAATTCTTGAACGGTGAGTCTGTCTTTGGTCTTCAAGACGCAAAAAAAGCGGATTAAGCATCGCTCAACCCGCCGGGCATATCTCGATTAGATAGTACTACGGTTCTTATACAAATTCATTTTGCATTGCATTTCCCGATTCTTGCGGAAAATAACTAAATATTAGATTATTTGTTGCGCGCTTGGTAAACGCTATTCATAAATTGTATGGCGTCTTGCGATTCTTGATCTTGAAATCTTGCATCTTCCTTCAAAGACGTAAGGTAGTCGGACGAAATATCTTTTGATAAATCCATCCGTAGAACCAGCATTTGAAAAGTATGGTTTATTTTGTAAATCGATTCTTTCTTCTCGAGTATCGATTTGAAAATGGGTGCGATTCGATCGACTTGCTTGCATGATGCAGGATACTCGGCGGGATTGACATTCTTCTTCGATTCGACGGAGGGAACAAACAATAAATAATATTCCAGCAATCCGGAAAGATAGCTATTGAATAGTCCCTTTTCTTCGTTGGATTCTGTGTTCGTTGTTTGGATCGTTTCCAACATGTATTGTATAATATCCGCCGCCGCTTTATCGATGGATAGAACGAGGCCGTTGTTAAACGATTCTTTCGCTTCCTTTTTTATGGCTATAATCGCTTCCGCTTTTTGGAAAATCCAGGAAGAACTCATAAGATATAATTGCTTCGCCGCGGGACGCTTTTCTTCTGCCGCTTGTTTGAAGACGACTTGCAAATATTCCAGATTTTTCTCCAGCGGCCAAGCCGACGTTTGATTGGAAAGCATCCATGCGATCGTCGCGCACCAACGCGGATCCATTTCCCGATTTTGATTGCGAATCAGCGACAAGTATTGTTCGGCGGTTGGAGGATCGTTTTTCCATCGATTCATGAATACCTGCGGGATCCAGCCGGACGCAATTACGGAGTTGTCGTTCTTCCAGGCTTGGTTCCCAAACGAAATCGTAACAGTTCAGCCGCCTGAAGTAAGAAGAGTCGTCGAAAAATAATTGATTGTATAATTTCCCCCTTTACAAATTTCCTTATCCCATCTATGACTATCAATATAGTATACACATTGAATTGTAG
>JBFMBP010000023.1 GCA_040755155.1 Candidatus Omnitrophota bacterium
GTCCAAAGAGCCGTCGAAAAAATCCGCAGTCTGATCCACTGGCCGCAGCCGTTGAGCGATCCGGCGTCGCAGTATGTGTGGCTTCTCCTCAGCGGCGGCGAGGGCGAATCGCTTTACCGCCGCCAATGCCCCGAATATTACCAGGAAAATGAGGATTATTGGCTGGCGACCGTTCGAACGATTATTAATGATATTGAAAATGGAAATGAGGCGTCGTTGTCGTTAGGTCTGGCCATAGACATGCTTTGGCCGTGCCACTTACTGTTTGTCCAAAATCTACAGCTCGTTCTAAACGCGATTGGGGGAAATCTCGAACCGGAAAATCCGTTTGCGGCCTGCGGGCGAAACATATCGCAATTGCCGATTCGCCGCCGGATGGAAGCAGTATCCCATACTCTAAAACGTTTCTGCGGCGGCGCGCAGTCTAGCGAAGATATAGATGAAGCGATGCTGGCTCAACTAGGGAAACCAACGGAACTCAAGCGCTGGCTGGTCTCCTCTCTAGAGAAAACTATTAGACTGCAATTCAATCCCCCCGCCGATCTGCGCGCTATTTCCGCCTTAGCCGGACCGGAATGGATATACGAAAAATAGTCTCATGAGCCGCGAAATCCATTGGTATTTCCTGTAATTCAATCCCCATCCCGAAAGAGCGCTCCAGCTATTTCGCTGATGGGAATCGCTTGCCTGAAAAGTAATACGAAATGCCCTTGGATTTGAAGCGCAAACAGTGGAAAAGATGGGAGGGTGAGCCTCCTGGCTAACCATTGCGTCTATACGGCTCGGCTGGAGCCTCGCCCTCCCCTCAATGAAGTTGGCTATACCTCAAAATGGCAAAGGGTATAAGGAAATCGAATAAAAACGTCGATCGCGTTTATCGATCGAGAATGCTTAATAAAGGTTCGACTTTATCCGTAGGTTTATATTCGTGGACTTTGCTCATAAGGCCCGACATGGCGATGTTGTAGGAGACCTTGGCGGAGACCAGATCGGAACGGTTGCGGGCGAGGTTGTTTTGAAAGTCCTGCATTTCCAGGAAGGTGCTTTCGCCGAAGTTCGTATATTTGAAAAGAGCGTTATCGAACGTACGGGCGGCTTGATCGACATTCTTGATGAGAATATCGATGCGTTGTCTTTCCAGCAGCAAATCGCGCAAATCGGCGTACGTATCTTGGACAAGGCTTCTTTCCGTATTCCATAAATTGATTTTTTGTTGTTCCAAATCGTGTTGCAGGGCGCGGACGCGGGCTTTGGTGGCTCCGCCGTCTCCAAAATTCCAATTGAAGATCAAACCGGCGCCGAATTCCTGATTGCCTTCGTCGTCGCGGTTGAAGAAATTGGTCAATGTAAAATTCGGCTGCTGGCCGAGACGCGCAATGCGAAGCGAATTTTCCGCTTTGCGGATGGACAAGCGGATGTTTTCCAACTCCAGGTTTGTCGATGTAACCATTTCCACGTACTTATCGGCGCTGATGGGAAGAGGGTTGACCAAAAGTTCGTCGGGCAATATCAATTGGGTATCGACGGGCATCCCCAGGAGGATGTTGAATCGTTCGATGGAAGTGCGCAAGCGGCCAACGGTGCTGATGAGCGTGGCTTCCTGATTCAGAACGTCTACTTGGGCTTTTCCGTAATCCAGTTCGGAAACTTGTTCGTTGTCCAGTTTGACTTTGCTGATGAATTCAAGCATCCGCGCTTGCAACAGGCGCTCTTTTTGGATATCGACGTTCAATTCCAGGCTTTTGATGCTCCAATAGCTGTTAATGACTTGATCCGTCGTGGACTTTTTCCTCATATAGAGAGAATAATCCGACTGGATGGTCGAAAGTTTGGCGTTTTCGATATCCGTACGAATTTGCTCGCGGGGTTTGGAGTTGATGGGGATATTGAGACTAAGGTTGATGGCGTAATAATCGTCGGCGTGATCGCCGTTGAAGGGCGCGTCCGAATCGTTCTGGTATTGGATTTCGGGATTGACTCGAACGTTGCTGCCGTTGCGGAAGGTGCGGGCGTATTCGGGGCCGATGCGAAAGAGAGTATTGTTTTCGTTCGACATATAGCCTCTTTTATTGGCTGTATGGCGAAACGTTTCTCGAATGATCGGGGTGTTGCTGGCGTTGAGATCGAAGGTATCGCGGTAGGCGCTTTCCGTATAATCCAAATTCGCCAGACTGCTTTCCAGGCCGTGTTCGGAAGAGCGCACTTGGGGATTCAATTCAAGGGCGATGTCGATCGCTTCGTTCAGCGAAAGTTTCAGTTCCGATCCCTTGGGACGGAATTCTTCTTCCGGAAGCGTAAAAGTGCTGGTGATGTCCCTGACGTGCTGCGGCGCCGCCAAGCTGGCGTTTTCATTTGCTGGCGCTTGGGATGCGGAATTTTGGGACCAACTGGGAAGGGACGCCATGACGGCGAGGAAAAGAAATAGCGTTCGGATTCTAGCGGATAGCGACACGAAAAAAACCTCCTTAAGATGGATTTTCATTCGATGGCTTGCCTCTGAAGGCGAATCGCCGTTTGGCGTCAGCGCGCCGTCTAGGCCGAATGATCTACTGCCAACCTACAAAGATATCTTTGCTTTTTATCCCTCTCCCAA